>DTYK01000284.1 GCA_012961925.1 Candidatus Latescibacterota bacterium | reverse complement strand
TTGCCGGGGCCGGAAGCGGAAAGACCCGTGTCTTGACTTATAAGATAGCCTATTTGACAAGTGTTCTGGGAGTGAACCCGCGAAAGATACTGGCCGTTACCTTTACCAACAAGGCTGCTGAGGAGATGAGGAGACGGGTGGAGAGATTGATAGGGCTGGCCAGCCTGGATATGTGGATAGGAACCTTCCACTCCATCTGTGCCAGGATCCTCAGGAGAGAGTCAGATGCTGCCGGGCTTTCCCCGGATTTTGTCATCTACGATCCGGAGGACCAACTGACCATCATCAAAGAGGTGATGCAAGGCCTTGGAATCTCCCAGGAACAGTTTCCTCCCAAAATGGTGAGGGCAAAGATAAGTCGCGCCAAAAACCAGCTCATAGGTCCGGAGCAGTTCACCAAATCGGCCCAGCACCGCTTCGAGGAGACCACCGCGAAGATTTATAAGGAGTATCAAAAGAAACTGAAGATAAACAATGCGTTGGACTTTGACGACCTGCTTATGAAGCCCGTTGAGATGTTCAAGTCCAATCCATATGTATTGGAAAAGTACCAGGATAGGTTCGAGTTCATCCTAGTGGACGAATATCAGGACACGAACCATGCCCAATATGTGCTGGTAAAACAGTTGGCCTCGAAGAATCGGAATCTTTGCGTGGTGGGCGACGACGACCAGTCCATATACGGCTGGCGAGGGGCTGATATCCGTAATATCCTTGAGTTCGAGAGGGACTATCCCGAGGCAAAGGTGGTGAGGCTGGAACGTAATTATCGATCCACCAAATGCATATTAGAAGCAGCCAGCGCTGTAGTCCGCAACAACAAAGGGCGTAAAGGTAAAGAGCTATGGACCAGCAGAGGGAGGGGCTCTAAGCTTGTCCTGTTTGAGTGTGTCGATGAGATAGACGAGGCCCAAAGGGTGGTTGAGACGATCATACGGGAGAGGGTCCAGCATCGACGGCGGCTGAACGATTTTGTGATTTTGTACAGGATAAATGCCCAGTCGAGAGCCCTTGAGGATGGCTTGAGGCGAAGGGGTATCCCTTACGTTATAGTTGGCGGTTTAAGGTTCTATGAACGCAAAGAGATCAAGGATATCCTTGCATACCTCAAGCTGATCTGCAACCCCAGAGACTCGGTCAGCCTGAAACGGATAATTAATATCCCCAGGAGGGGGATAGGAGGAATCACTGTAGCGAAACTGGAGGAATTTGCGACGAGGAAGCGCTTGGGGTTGTTTCAGGCCCTTGAAGAGATTGAGGAGATAGATAGGCTTTCAGAAAGGGTCAGGGCGGCACTGAGGGATTTCAGAGATCTGATACTATCTTTTATCAAGGCGAAGGAGGACACACCCGCAGACCGTTTGATCGCTGCCCTTGTTGACGGGATAGGCTATCTGGAGGTATTAGGGGAGGAGAGCACTCTGGAGGCTCGGGCGAGGATCGCCAACGTGAAGGAGCTTTTAGCTGCAGCGGGTGAGTTTGTCGAACGCTCGGACGACCCATCGTTAGATGCCTTTCTGACCGAGGTCTCCCTGATTACAGATGTTGACCGGTGGGATCAAACCAGGGACGCTGTGACATTGATGACGTTGCATTGTGCAAAAGGGTTGGAGTTTCCGGTGGTCTTCATAACAGGTCTGGAGGATGGGCGGTTCCCACTTTCAAGGCCATTGGAGGGCAACGAGGAGTTAGAGGAGGAACGGAGGCTGTTTTATGTGGGAATGACAAGGGCGAAGGAGAAACTCTTTCTATCCTTAGCCTTAAACCGACGTGGATATTCATCCACAATGTCCCTCACGCCGGAATCAAGATTTGTCAGGGAGCTTCCAGAGCACCTTTTGATACGCGAAAGGCTTGCCGACCGTTTCGCTCAAGAGTTAGATCTCCCGGTGTTCAATGTCGGCAACTGGGTGATCCATCCGAGCTTCGGCAGGGGCAGGATTGTGGCCAAGAGCGGGTTCGGTGAGAAGACAAAGCTGGTAGTTCGCTTCGAAGGCGTGGGGGAGAAGAGGCTGTTGCTCAAGTACGCCCAGTTGGAAGCAGGATGAACTGCCCCCAAGCCTGACCGATTTCCATGTATCATAAACGACTATGGAGATGGCCGATGCCCGTTACGCTGAAGGATGTTGAAAACATAGCGATGTTAGCAAAACTTCGGTTCACCCAGGAGGAGAAGGAGAGGCTCATCTCTCAACTGAGCAGGATCCTGAGTTACTTTGAGAAGCTGAATGAGCTGGACACTACCGATGTGGAGCCCACATCTCATGTGCTGCCCATTAAAAACGTCTTCCGTGACGATGTCGTCACGGGTTCATTACCTCGAGATCAGATCCTGGCAAATGCCCCGGATCAATGGATGGGCTACTTCAAGGTACCCAAGGTGATTGAGTGAAGGTTCCTGGAGTAGCATTTACTATGTTGAGATGAACCACAAGATACAAAGAAACACCAAGAGAAGTAACGAATTATCACATATTAATACCAGATCGAAAGGTGGAGAGATGTTGAAAGCTGTTGCTATTATCCCTTCAAGATATGGTTCTACAAGGCTCCCGGGTAAGCCGCTGGTAGATATCTGTGGAAAACCTCTTGTGCGGCATGTATATGAGAGGGCTCAAAGGGCCCGGCGTGTATCCGAGGTAATAGTGGCAACCGATGATCAGAGGGTCCTGGAGACGGTGAAAGGCTTCGGCGGCAAAGCAGTTCTTACCTCCTCGCTCCATCGGACGGGAACAGATAGAGTGGCCGAGGTCGCCAGGAACATGGATGCTGACATAGTCGTTAACGTCCAGGGGGACGAACCCTTGATAGAACCTGAGATGATCGACCAGGCAATAGAACCACTGATAAAGGACCCACAAGTGCCTATGGCAACGCTGGCAACAAGAATAGGATCTTCCGAAGAGCTGAGCGATCCCAACGTTGTGAAGGTGGTGGTCGATCAAAAAGGATTTGCCCTCTACTTTTCTCGCTCTCAGATCCCCTTCGTACGCAATCACTCCTCTTTAAGTTTTGAATGCTGTTTTCTCAAACATATAGGGCTTTATGTCTATCGCCTGGCTTTTCTCCAGAGATTCGCCTCAATGCCCCAGGGTCCCCTGGAGAGATCGGAGGAGCTCGAACAACTCCGGGCTCTGGAGAACGGATTTCGGATAGCAGTCGTTGTGACCCGATTCAATTCGATCGGTGTCGACATACCTGAGGATCTGGAGAGGGTGAGGAGGATATTTGAGAGAGGCTGTCCAGAGTGAAAAAGACAAGATACATAGTGATCGCTGGTGGGGTGATAAGCGGCGTTGGTAAAGGCTCGGCCACAGCATCTATAGCTAAGATACTTCAGCAGTATGGTTACCGGGCCACGGCAATAAAGATCGACCCTTATATTAATTATGATGCCGGTACTCTTAGGCCCACCGAACACGGAGAGGTGTGGGTGACCGATGACGGAGGTGAGATCGATCAGGACCTGGGCAACTACGAGAGATTTCTTGGTATGAGCATATCGAGGGGGAACAACATCACAACGGGGCAGATCTATAAGGAAGTGATTGACAGGGAGAGGAAGGGTGAGTATCTTGGGCAGACAGTACAGCCCATTCCCCATATAACCGACGAGATAAAGAGGCGTATCCGGGAGGCGGCTGAAGGGTTTGATTTTGCTCTGGTTGAGATCGGAGGGGTTATCGGTGACTATGAGAACATTCCCTTTCTCTTCGCCGTCAAAAGCCTTGAGCGGGAGATAGGGGAGGAGAACGTGATATACGTCCTGATAACCTATCTTCCTATACCCAGCCATATTGAGGAGATGAAGACAAAGCCCACCCAGCAGGCGATCAGGCTCCTCAGTGAGAGCGGTATCTTTCCGGATTTCATCCTGTGTCGGGCGAGGGAACCCCTGGACGAAGTGAGAAAGAAGAAGATCGAGACCTATGCCAATATCGATGCCGATTGTGTCATCTCGGCCCCCGACATCGACATCCTTTATTCGATCCCCTTGAACTTTGAAAAAGAGGGGATGGGCAGGAAGATCCTCAGCAAGTTTGGACTCAAGCCGAGAAAGACTCCTGATTGGAGCAACTGGGAGGAATTGGTCCGGCGGATCAAAAATCCCACGAGGGAATTGAAGATTGCAATGGTCTGTAAGTACATTGAGATCGGTGACTATCGTCTCTCGGATTCCTATATCTCTATCAACCAGTCACTGGAACACGCCGGCGCCCACCTCGGAGTCCGGGCCAGGATCGACTGGTTAGATGCTAAGGTCTTTGAGAAGGATAGATCCGAACTTGAGAGGCTCCGGGAATACGACGGGATCATAGTGCCGGGGGGATTTGGTGAGAGCGGGGTTGAGGGAAAGATCGAGGCCATTCGTTTCGCAAGAGAGAGTAACGTGCCCTACTTAGGTCTCTGTTATGGGATGCAACTTGCAGTGATCGAATTTGCTCGCAATGTCTGTGGAATGAAAGGTGCCCACTCAACCGAGATAGATCCTGACACCAAATATCCTGTGATCGATCTGCAGCCCACCCAGAAGCTGCTTATTGAAGAGGAGGGATACGGCGGAACCATGAGGCTTGGTGCTTACGCTGCTACCCTGAAGAAAGGGAGCCTCGTGATGGAGCTCTATGCCAGAACCGGACGTCTGGAGGAGGATAGGAAGAGGATCGAGAGATTAAAGGCCGATCCTAAACAATCCTTCAGGCTTGGTATATTGTCCATGGAAGAACGGACCATCCTGGAGCGCCACCGTCACCGTTACGAAGTCTCCCCCCGGTTTGTAGATATACTTGAGGAGAATGGGCTTTTCTTCTCAGGATATCACCTCAGGGCAGATGGCACAAGGTTGATGGAGTTCATAGAGCTTCCTGGACACAGGTTCTTCGTGGCCACTCAGGCCCATCCCGAATTCAAGTCGATGCTCGAAAAGCCCGCACCTCTGTTCTTAGGTTTCCTCGAAGCAGCGATGGAGAAATGACTTCCCTATGGCGATGGCATTTACGAAGTTTCGCTACGCACCAGAAGTGGAATAAATGGATATGCGATAATAACTAACTGGGGGTGGTCTTGATTTGTAATCCTGTAAAGGTTAGAGACATCACTATCGGAGACAACTTCTCCCTTGTTCTGATCGCCGGTCCTTGCGTCATTGAGTCAGAGGACCTTGTGCTCACTGTCGCTGGAGCTATCAATGAGGTCGCTGAGCGCCTCGGAATGCCCTTCATCTTCAAGTCATCCTATGTTAAAGCCAATAGATTGAGCCTCAAGTCCTTCACAGGTCCTGGAATTAAGGAAGGGTTGCGTATACTCGAGAAGGTGAAGGAGGAGATCGACGTCCCCGTGCTTACCGATGTCCATTCCACCTCCGAGGTTGAACAGGTGGCTGAGGTCGTTGATATCTTGCAGATCCCGGCGTTCCTTTGCCGACAGACAGATCTGGCCCTTGCGGTCGGAGCAACCGGCAAGCCGGTTAATATCAAAAAGGGCCAGTTTCTTGCCCCAGAGGATATGGAGCCCATAGCAGATAAAATACGCTCGACCGGAAATGACCAGATAATATTGACCGAACGGGGAAGCTGTTTTGGATATCATAATCTTGTTGTGGACATGCGATCCCTTGTGATCTTACGAAGGACAGGTTGCCCCGTGGTTTTTGATGCAACACATAGCGTTCAGCTTCCAGGGTCAGCTGCAGGCTCTTCGGGCGGTGAGCCGGAGTTTATCCGGCCGCTTGCGATGGCAGCGGTAGCCGTGGGTGTTGACGCAATCTTCATAGAAACTCATCCTGATCCCACCAGGGCGTTGTGTGACGCCTCCAGCATGCTACCCCTGGACAGGCTTGAGCCGTTGCTCGAAAGGTTGATAGAGGTTGACGAACTCAGGAGACGAAATTCAGGTTGACCTGATGCGCACGGAAAACAAAGAGTATTTGTAAAGATCGGGATAAAAGCGAGGAGTCACCTTGGAACGACTGAGGAAAATCAAGTTGTTAATACTGGATGTTGATGGGGTTATGACCGACGGCCGTATAATCCTCGGAGATGACGGGTCTGAGTACCGGGCGTTCAATGTGAAAGACGGCCTGGGCATTAAACTGGCCCAGGAGGTCGGGATCAGAGTTGCCATCATCACGGGGAAAGAGTCCCGAATCGTGGCCAGAAGGGCCGAACAACTGGGGATTGAAGACTGTTATTGTGGATATCCTGATAAGTTTCAGGCCTACAAGCAGATCCTGGCAAAGTACAATATTCGTGACAAAGAGATAGCCTTTGTGGGCGACGATATAAACGACCTGCCTATTATGGAGCGGGTAGGGTTCAGGGCGGCAGTGGGGGATGCACATCCGGAGGTCAAAAAGGTTGCCGACTACGTCACACAAGCGTGTGGTGGAGATGGGGCTGTGAGGGAGGTTGTTGATCTCCTACTGGGGAGAAGACAGAATGAGTATTGAAGAGGCGAAGAGGGTGATCGCCCTCGAGGCAGAAGCGGTGGCATCCTTAATTGACCGAATAGATCAGAACTTTGAGAGAGCTGTTGACATAATCTACCAAAGTCGTGGAAGGGTGGTGGTGACAGGGATGGGAAAGTCAGGTATTATAGGTAAAAAGATCGCCGCAACGCTATCTAGTACCGGAACACCAGCCTTCTATCTCCATCCTGCTGAAGGCATACATGGTGATTTAGGGGTGGTTCGCAGGGATGACGTGGTTATAGCCATATCCAAGAGCGGCCATACCGACGAACTTCACCTTCTCATGCCCCTATTTAAAAAACTTGGGCTACCGATCATTGCTATGACCGGAAACTCTAAGTCCTGGCTGGCCCAAAAGAGCGATGTGGTGCTTGACATAAGCGTCGAAAGGGAGGCGTGCCCCTACAATCTTATTCCCACATCGAGTACAACGGTAACCCTGGTTCTTGGAGATGCTTTGGCTATGGCACTGTTGAGAAGAAGAGGATTCAGTGAGGAGGACTTCGCCCTCTTACATCCTGGCGGAAGTATTGGGAGGAGACTCATCTGGAGGGTAGAGGACCTGATGCATACAGGAGAGGAGGTCCCCGTTGTGACCGAATCTACTAATATGAAGGATGTCCTCATCGAGATGACCTCTAAACAGTTAGGCATGACATGCATAATCGATTCTAACGGCAGGCTGACCGGTGTGCTCACGGATGGAGACCTGAGAAGACTCCTCGAAAGGGTTTCCGATCCCCTCTCCATAAATGCAAGAGAGGCATTTGAGAAGAGTCCGAGGGGTGAAAGACGAAAACCACCCATTACCATAGTAGGAGATGAGCTTGCAGCAAAGGCCGTCAAGATCATGGACGAACATATCATCACCGCCCTTGTGATTGTGGATGAAAGGGAGAGACCGGTAGGAGTAATCAGGTGGATTGACCTGCTGAGGGCAGGGGTTATATAAGTCGAATAAAAATACCAGGTATCAGGGAGCAAACTCCCTAAATGTTGTGAGAACCTTCAATTCTTAAACTGACGGAAGATGAAGGATGAGCGACAAGGACTGAAGGGCGGAAGAGACTTGGAAAAAGGGGAGAGACGATGGGGAAGGGGCGAGACATCAGGTAATTCCTATCCGACTATTAACCGCCATCCCTTCTCTGCTATCCGTCGTCAATGGCGAAAAGTCTTTAAGGCTGTTAAAAACTGGCTGATATACAGGCTGGTAGTAATCCTCATTCGCATCATACGATCACTTTCTCGTGCTAAGGCCCTCAAGTTTGGAGCGGGGTTGGGCTTGCTGGCCTACTGGACGATGCCCCGACAGAGAAGGCAGACGATCGATAACCTAAGAGCGGCCTTTGGGACGGGTAACGACCATCAGATAAAAAGGCTCTCAAAGGAAGCTTTTTTTGATCTGGGGGCGAATGCAGTCGATGCCGTGAGGCTGGAGGCCATGTCGAAAGAACAGGTGCTTGATATAGTCAAGGCTGAGGGGTTGGAACATTTGGATGCAGCCCTTGAAGCAGGCAAGGGGGTCATTGTGGTAAGCGGTCATATTGGGAACTGGGAGCTCCTTGCAGCATACATTGCGGCAAGAGGGTACCCCTTGAATGTCGTGGCAAGGGAACTTTACGATCCCAGGTTGAACAGGATCCTGGTCTCGACCCGCGAAAGGTTTGGGACAAAGAATCTGACGAGGGGCAAGGATACACGCCGTATCGTAAGGGCGCTTAAGAGGGGGGAGATAGTCGCTTTCTTGATAGATCAGGATACAAAAGTGGACGGGATCTTCGTCGATTTCTTCGGAAGGCCTGCTCATACACCTGTTGGTCCTGTTGTGCTGGCGATGAAGACAGGCGCTCCCCTCCTGCCGATAGCGATCCATCGCGAGGAAGACGGATTACACCACGTCGTTGTCAGAAGGTGCATTCAGGTTGGCACAACAGGAACCAGGACGGAAAAGATAAGGAATAGCACTGCCCGCTGTTCAAGATTACTGGAAGAGTTTATCAGTCAGCATCCTACCCAATGGGTCTGGATGCATCAGAGGTGGAAGACAAGGCCGAAAGAGGGAGCGAGGGAGACATAGGTTGGATATGTGTACCCATCACTGCTAACTGTGTAGAAGGTTCGTCAAATGTGGGTAGTCCCAGAAAAAAGGAAGACCGTGATGAAATGGATTCTATTTTTATCCCTGATCGTAGCCATTATTGGTTGCAAGGAGTTGCAAGAGGGATCACAGCCTCCTGCACCGAGCAAAAACCTTCCCGAAGCGGAGTCGTGGAACTCGAAGATTATCCTTTCCGAATCAGGCCTGATCACCGCTATTATTGAAGCCAGACACATCAAAAAGGTCCAGCAAACCATCTATATGGACGAAGGCTTGAAGGTGGACTTCTTCAACCGGGATGGCTCACATACGTCTGTGTTGACGGCGGAAGAAGGAATTGTAGAGGAGAACAGAGATGACCTGAAGGCAATAGGGAATGTGGTTTTAACCTCTGACAATGGGGTCGTGCTTCGAACTCAGAGTTTGAGGTGGGATAATCGGCGCAGGAAGGTTATCGCCGATGGATGGGTCGAAATCTCAACCAAAGAAGGGACAGAAAGAGGCGTAGGCTTCGAGGCAGAGCCTGACCTCAAGCATTGGACGATGCGCGATGTCCACGGCCATTCTAAAAAGAAGCCGAGGCTACAAGAGAGATGAGTTCTATGAGGCACCTGAATTTTCTGTTAGTTCTCCTCATCGTCAGGGTAGCGATGCCTTCTGGGTTATGTGCGAAATCCCTATTAAAAACCGATGGTCACGATCAAAGGGAGACGATCCTTTTCTCTGCTGACCGGACAGAGGTCTCGCTGACCAAGGAGGGGGTGATAAAGAGGTATTTCGGCAATATCGTTGCAACCTATAAAAACATCACTCTAAATGCGGAGAGGGCGAGTTATTATGGTGCCAGACATCGGGTTGAATTTGCTGGCAACGCCTCGATAAAGGATTTGTCTGCAGAGGCAAGGGCAGATTCGATCGTATATCTAATTGATGAAGAAACAGCCATTGCAGAAGGAAATATAGTGGCAGAAGACGATAGATATAGGATAGAGGCCGATCGTTTGACATATTACAGAAACATCGAACGGATGAGCGCAGAAGGGGATGTTCGCCTGACGGACCTGAAGACGGGTACGACGGTGAAGGGGCAACATGCCGAGTATGCCCTGAAAGCTAAGAAAGCGGTAGTGACCCGTGCACCTGTACTTATAAAGGAGATGGAGAGTAAAGAGGATAAACTTATTATAACGGCGAAACAGATAGAACTTGACGGTCGGAATGACGAGGCAGTCGCTCTTAAGGACGTCTGCATTACAAAGGGAAGGGTTACTGCAGTTGCTGAAGAGGTAATCTATCGGGAGCAGGAGAGCAGATTGTTACTTCGCAATGGACCTAAGATCTTTACGACAACAGCATCGAACGGAACATCAACCCATAATGTGCTTGAAGGGGAGCAGATCGAGATGGTGATGGAGTCGGGAAGGGTGAAGAAGGTGATTGCCTCTGGAAGTGCACGGGGGAGGTCGGTCGAGGAGGATAGTTCGAACGTTAGTGAGTTGGGCGGGCAGAGGATCACAATTGAAATAGAGGGCGAAGAGCTACAGCGGATGCTTGTTGAGGGCAACGCCACAAGCATCCACTATTCGATAAAAAACGATGGACGGGATGTGGAGATGAACGAGGTCTCGGGTGACAGGATTGGTCTATTCTTCAAGGACGGCAAAATCCATCGGGTGCTGGTAGAGGGCGGAGCCATGGGGACTTATTACCCACCGGAAAAAAATGAGCCACAAAGACACAAAGATGCAGAGAACACCGAGAGAAGCGACGAATTATCAAACATCAATTAGATTCTTTGTGTCCTCTGTGCCTTTGTGGTGACAAACTTAACTTAGTAGTATGCGTCCTACATGTGCAGTAATCGATCTGGCCGCAATCCGGCACAACATCTCCGAGGTTAAAAAGAGGGTCGAAGGGAGAAAGGTCCTTGTAGCCGTCAAGGCGAATGCATACGGGCATGGTTTGGTCCCGGTATCTAAAGCCTGTCTTGAAGCCGGCATTGACATGCTCGGCGTTGCCTTTATAGACGAGGCCATTGAGCTACGTGAGGCGGGGGTTGACTCCCCAATCCTGATCTTTAGCAGTGAGCTGTGTGACGGGGCTGAAGAGATCGTGAGGTATGACATCCGAGCTACGGTCTGCACCCATGAGCTGGCCCAATCGTTGTCAATTTGCGCTGTGAGGCTTAACAAGAAGGCGAAGGTACACATAAAGGTGGACACCGGCATGGGGCGGATTGGGATACTACCCGAACGAATAGCCCCTTTTACCGAAAGTATCACTGCATTGAACGGATTAGAGGTCGAGGGCATCTATACCCATTTTGCAACGGCCCACCAGGCGGATGATCATTTCACCCCTGTTCAGATTCAGCTTTTTGATCGGGCCATCAACCAGGTGCGGACGAGGCTGGGAGCTATCCCGGTAGCCCATGCGGCCAACAGCGCAGCGGTGCTGAAATACCCCGACTCCTACTATGAGATGGTGAGGCCGGGGATCATGATCTATGGACTCGAACCCTTCGAGGGAGCCTCTGCTGTGGCTGATCTTAAGCCAGCCCTGACGTTGAAGTCGAAGGTCGTATACCTTAAGAACATCCAAAAAGGTATGAGTGTCGGTTATGGAAGGGGTTTCATTGCCAGCAAGACGACGAGAATTGCGACGGTGCCCATTGGATATGGGGACGGTTATAGCCGCCGGTTCTCTCAATATGGCGAGGTCTTGATCCACGGTAAACGTGCCCCGATTGTCGGCAGTATATGTATGGACCAGATAATGGTTGACGTCAGTCATATCAACGGTGTTCGAATAGGTGATGAGGTGGTCCTTATAGGAGAGCAGGGAAAGGAGAGGATCACAGCCGAAGCCATCGCCGCGCGCTCGGGTACAATAAACTACGAGGTTGCGTGCAGCATAAGCCATAGGGTGCCACGGGTCTATACAAACGAGAAGTCTTAGAAGCCACGGTAAGGAATTTGGCCTGTGAGTAGGGGGGATCTCTCAGGATTTTATCCCCAGCACCGTTAACCCGTGAGGTAAGAGTTTTCGTTTGACAATCAGCCGCTGAAACGATATATTTAGATGTGGTTAGCCTAAGATGGGTATCCTCAAAGATGTTACGATCGGGCAGTATGTTGCAAGAGATTCATTGATTCATCGCCTTGATCCTCGTACGAAACTTATTTCGTTATCTGTCCTTGTCGTTGCTGTTTTTGTTGCAGATGCGCTTTCGTTCCATCTTATCTTGGTCGTCTATATCGGGATCGCTGTACTACTCTCGAAATTACCGGTGCTCCTTGTTCTGAAGAATATCCGCCCTTTCCTCTGGCTGATGGTGTTGACCTTAGGTCTCCATGGCCTTTTCACTACAGAGGGAACGCTTATATTTTCGATAGCCTGGCTAAATGTAACCTCGGAGGGGCTGACCAGAGGGCTATTTTTCAGCTATCGTCTTGCAGTTTTGATTTCAAGCACAGCGCTTCTAATGTTAACGACATCTCCAATGGATCTCATCGATGCCCTTGAACATCTTTTGAGGCCCCTGCGAAAGGTTGGAGTGCCCGTCCATGAATTGGCGATGATGACGGGCATCGCCTTGCGTTTCATCCCAGCTCTCGTTGACGAAGCAGATAGGTTGCGAAAAGCACAACTTGCCAGGGGAGCAGATTTCGGCGGGGGCATTGTCAGGAAGACGAGGAACCTGCTTCCTCTCGTAGTACCCTTATTCCTATCCTCGTTCCGTAGGGCAGATCGGCTTGCGGTGGCAATGGAGGCCAGGTGTTATCGGGGTGGGGAGGAGAGGACGAACTTCAGGGAACTCGGGTTTAGAAGAGCTGATGGACTGGCATTGGCTGTCGTTTTTTTAGTCACGCTGGTTGGTCTTCTGCTCAACACCCTTGAATTAACCGTCTGACGTAATGTAGGATGAAGTGCCCTTAGCCTGAGCCGTTGAGACCGTCCGGCGAACGGAGCGGCCCTTTTTCCGCCTGTCCGAGCCCGACCGAAGGGCGGGCGAATCGGAGTTTATGCTTTAATATTTCATTCCGCGAACTTTGTGGTATTTACAGCCCGGGATGAAACCCTGAAGGGTTAACTCCTGGAGTGAGCCGAAGACGGTCGTAGGGCCGGGGCTTATCCCCGGCCGGAAGGGTTAGAAAAGCTATGAGATCTATCAATTGGACATCCCTGATTGTGATAATGGTTCTCCTCCTCTCAGGTTGTACTCAGAAAGAGGATCCACAGAAATATATAAAGGACCTTTACAGTTGGGACGCGGAGGTACGGCTGGTGGCCGGCAATGCCCTTGTTGGAATGGGGGAGCGAGCCGTGCCGGCTTTAATAAAGGAGCTGGAGTCACCCGACCCGAGGGTGCGTTATATCTCTGTACAGATACTGGGTAGGATTAAGGATCCTCGGGCAGTACCCTATCTCGTCTCGATCCTGAAAGGACCAAGCAAGCAGATGGCGGCTAAGGCCGCTGAAGCCCTTGGCAGGATAGCGGATGAGAAAGCTTTAAAACCGCTTATAGAGGCAGCTTCAGATACCTCTGGCCTGGTCCGCGCCGATGCCATCTTTGCGCTGGGGAGCTATAAAGGTGATCAGGTGTATGATATTGTTGTTGGAGCGCTCCAGGACTCTGTTGCCAGGGTCCGTGCCCGTGCCCTTGCCGCTCTTAGCAAATATGGTAAAAAAGTCTATGGTCAGGTGAGCCCGCGGATAGTGGATCTGGCCTCAGACCCTGACCCCGAGGTTCGCTACATAGCTGTCCAGTCCTTGAAATGGGCGGGTGACAGGCCAGAGGTGATTGAAGCACTGATAAAGGCCCTTGATGACCCGTATCAGAGTGTTCGCCTTAAGGCGGCCATCAGTCTCAGCCTCCTCGGAGATCCCAAGGCCATAGAGCCATTGGAGGGGCTTCTTGCTCGAGGTACGGAGAAGGATAAAGCGGCTGCTAAACTTGCGCTGGAGAAATTGAGGAGGAGAAGTAGCCCATAGAGGGAGTTCATCTGCGCAACATTAAGCTTATCATCGAGTATGACGGTACAGACTTTGCCGGGTGGCAAATCCAGCCCGGATGTCGAACGGTTCAGCAGACAATAGAACAGGCTTTGAATGCCCTCTTCAGTGAGCAGATCCGGCTGGTAGCTTCAGGGCGTACAGATGCTGGTGTTCACGCCCTCGGTCAGGTTGCTAATTTCCATGTGGAGACATCGTTGACCCTACAAGAGATAAAGGGGGCGCTTAACAGTCTGTTGCCCGATGATGTGGTTATTCACCAGGTCGAAGAAGTTCCTCTGGGGTTTCACTCCCGTTTCGATGCGAAATGGCGGACTTATCGTTACAGATTGGCCCGGAGGAAAAAGGCAGTAGGCAGAGATTACCTCTGGTATGTGAAATACAAGCTCGATGTTGGAGATTTGAGGAGGGCATGTAGATCTCTTATTGGCACCCATGATTTTTCTTCGTTCTCCGTTGCTGACCACAAGGGCGGGAATCATATCTGCCAGGTCTTCGACTGTAAGTGGGAAGAGGAGGGGGAGGAGCTCTACTTCGAGATCCGTGCAAACCGTTTCTTGCATCATATGGTGAGGACGATTGTGGGTACTATGGTGGATGTTGGCCGGGGTCGGATAAAACCACAGCAGGTGGAGGATATTCTGGCCGCAAGGGATCGTAGCAAGGCGGGTACTACAGCCCCGGCCAGGGGGCTGTGTCTGGTCGAAGTTGGATATTGAGACGGACAATGCTGATGGATTTACTTTTAGGAAGTGATCCAAAATGAGAGGCGACTCGTGCCTGCTGTATAGCTCAATATAAAGGAAAAGATCCTATCTTCATGCCGGGTAAGATAGGTCATTGAACCTGTGGATCTGGGGCTGAAGTCTGGAGTTCGGCTTTTAGGCTTTCATCTCCCGATAGACACAGCGGTTTGTCTCGTCCGGGATGAAATGCTAAAGCATTAACTGCTGGAGTGAGTCGAAAACTTCGTTAGCCATTAAGGGTATGTCAGGGGGTAGGAATGGAGTTTTTTCCTCGAGTTTTTTTGCGTAGAAGGTCTATTTTAGTTCTCATCTTACTTGCGATTTCAGGATCCTACACCTATCGTGAGTACACCAGGAGAGCCGATCTGGCACAAAGACCTCCTGGACGTCCAATTTATACCGAAGCAAAACCTGCACTTGCGACCTATGAAAGCTATGCAGCCTTTCAAGAGGAGATTGAGAATTCCAGAAGGAATGCGATCGTCAGAGCCATTGAACTGGTCGAACCTGCTGTAGTGAGCATTAGCGTTGTTCAGGTGCGTATCTATCGTACTACCCCGTTTTCGGCGTTTTTCAACGATCCTTTCTTTGAAAAGTTCTTCCCGGAACTGAGGAGAAAGGTACCTGTGAAGGGGCTCGGATCCGGTTTCATCGTCAGTGAAGACGGCTACATCCTCACAAATGAACATGTGGTCCACAATGCCGTCAAGATAGTGGTCAATCTGCCTGACGGCCGTAAATTCGAGGCGAAACTTATGGGTGCAGATGAGTCCCTCGACATAGCTGTCCTCAAGATCCGTAATCATGGTCTGCCTTTCGTCAGGCTGGGAGATTCCGACGATGTGATAATCGGCGAGTGGGCTATAGCGATCGGAAATCCCTTCGGGTATGTCCTCAATGATCCTCATCCGAGCGTCAGCGTCGGGGTCATCAGTGCGCTTGGGCGAAACTTTGGTCCGACAGGCGATGGGAGGGTCTACCAGGATATGCTGCAGACCGATGCAGCAATCAATCTTGGTAATAGTGGAGGTCCCCTGGTAAATAGTAGGGGTGAGGTCATAGGCATCAACACCGTTATATTCACAGGTAGCGAGTGGGAAAGGGGATGGGCAGGTATAGGTTTTGCAATTCCCATTAATAAGGCCAAGAGGGTGCTCGACGAGATCGCCAGATATGGGAGGGTACGAGAGTTTTGGACGGGCATAACTATCCAGGATATAGATCCGCTAATAGCGGAGAGCCTTGGACTGAAATCGGCCAAGGGGGTGATAGTGACCGATATTGTCCGAGGAAGCCCTGCTGATAAAGCCGGTCTGAAGACAGGGGACGTCATCGTACGGGTAAACGGCAAGAAGGTAAAGGGCAGGAAGGAGATACAGAATGCCTTTCTGGGTGCAAGAGTGGGTGACGTTTACCGGCTGGACATTATCAGAGGTGGGCAGGAAATGGTTATCAAATTAACCTTAGCGGAGGCGCCAAAGAGATGATCGAACGCTACACTCTTCCCCGGATGGGAAGTATCTGGACGCTTGAGAACAAGTTTCGCCTATGGCTTAAGATTGAGATCCTCGCATGCGAGGCACAATCCAGACTCGGTCTCATCCCGGAGGAGACCCTCAGAATCATTAAGGAGAAAGCAGATTTCGACGTTAAACGCATCGAGGAGATAGAGAAACAGACGCGCCATGACTTCATCGCATTTCTCACCAGTGTGGCTGAAAACGTCGGCGAGGCCTCCAGATATATCCATCTGGGCTTGACTTCCTATGATGTTGAGGACAATGCCCTTTCACTCCGGATGCGTCAGGCGGCTGATCTCCTGTTGGAAGATCTGAGGGTTCTCCGGGAGGCAGTCAAGGAGAAGGCACTCCAGCACAAGCGAACAGCGATGGTTGGGAGGACCCATGGGGTTCAGGCAGAACCGACGACCTTTGGACTTAAACTTGCTGTCTGGTACGACGAGATCGGGAGAGGCATCGAACGTCTGGAAAGAGCAAGGGAGGTCATAAGCTATGGTAAGATTTCAGGGGCTGTGGGAACAATGGTTCAGGTAGACCCGTTTGTAGAACAATACGTCTGCGAAAAATTGGATCTGACGCCTGCGCCTGTTTCTACCCAGATCCTCCAGCGGGATCGTCATGCGGAATATATGGCTGCCCTTGCCATAATTGCATCTTCCCTTGAAAAGTTCTCCACAGAGGTCAGGAATCTCCAGCGGACAGAGATTCGCGAAGTTGAGGAAGGATTCAGGAGAGGCCAGAAAGGTTCATCCGCAATGCCTCACAAACGAAATCCCATCGTCTGCGAAAGGATAAGCGGACTGGCGAGGGTGGTGCGCTCTAATTTAATGGCAGCCCTGGAAAACATTTCGCTATGGCATGAAAGGGATCTAACCCATTCCTCTGTAGAGAGGGTGGTTATTCCGGACAGCACGATCCTTGTGGATTATATGTTAAACAAGTTCACGGATGTTGTGAAGAATCTCATAGTGTATCCAGAAAATATGCGGAAGAATCTCCAGAAGACAAAGGGGTTGATCTTCTCTGAGCGTGTGCTTCTTCAACTCGTGAAGAAAGGACTGAGTCGCGAGCAGGCGTACGAGATTGTACAGCGAAATGCGATGGAGACCTGGCAGGCTGGCGGTGATTTTAAACAAGCGCTTTCAAAGGACAGGGAGCTCCTGTCGTATCTGGACCAGGAGGAGCTCGATCGCTGTTTTAACCTTGACGACCAGCTGAAAAACGTGGATTATATCTTCAGGAGGGCAGGAATCGGGTGAAGACAAGGATTTACAGGAGGAAGACCATCGGCCTCTTAATCGTCCTCTTATGTATTGGACTCCTTATAGGTACTGTTGTGGGTGAGATCCTCGGGTTTTTGCTGCCCGAGAATAATGTCGTCCGGAAAGTTTTGGTCAATTCATTTAGGTATGAACTCCAACCGCTGACCATTAATCTCATCGTGTTTTCCATAACCTTCGGGTTTGGCCTGAATTTTAATCTCATTACCCTTATTGGTATCGTCCTGGCATGGTACTATTACAAGTACTCCTATTGAGGGGTTAATCCTTTAGGATTTCTTCACGTGCTGGACGTGCAGTCTGGTGATCTTCAAACCCCGTGTGAGGGAGGTGAAAGAGGATGTTTGGTGGATTTGGGACAGGTGAGATCCTGCTCATATTCCTGGTTATCCTTTTGCTCTTTGGAGCCAAACGGATTCCTGAGATAGCTCAGGGGCTGGGGAAGGGGATCAGAGAGTTCAGGAAGGCGACCCGGGATCTCAAAGAGGAGATCGATGAGGCGGTTGAAGGCAAGGACGAAAGCAGTAAAAAAGAGCTGAAGGGTTGATTGTCTTTTCGGCCATGAGATTCACAAGGAGAAGGGACAGGCCTTGATCGACTTAATGCGATTGACAGCCCATGAGCTTAAGGAGGGAATTGTACGGGGCGAGACTTCCTCATACGAAGTTGTAAACTCGCTCTTCGACAGGATTGAAAAGATAGACAGGGATATAAATGCCTACATTTCACTTCTGAAAGAGGAGGCGCTCAGAAAGGCCGAAGAGGTTGACAGAAGGATTGATAGGGGTGAGAAAGTCGGAAAGTTGGCGGGTATCCCACTGGCAGTGAAGGACAATATATGCGTCCGTGGTACAAAGACCACCTGTGGGTCTAAAATCCTTGAGAATTTCGTCTCACCGTATGATGCTACGGTTATCGAAAGGTTGAAGTCGGCTGATGCCGTGATCATTGGCAAGACTAATATGGATGAATTTGCCATGGGGTCCTCTACCGAGACCTCGTATTTTGGCGTTACGCGTAATCCATACGATCTCTCCAGGGTTCCAGGGGGCTCAAGTGGCGGATCAGCGGCTGCAGTGGCCTCCGGTGAAACGGTTCTCGCCCTTGGCTCCGATACGGGAGGGTCGATCCGGCAACCTGCCAGTTTCTGTGGTGTGGTCGGGTTGAAGCCCACTTACGGTCGGGTCTCGAGATTTGGGTTGGTCGCCTATGCCTCATCCCTGGATCAGATAGGTCCTCTGACGAAGGATGTTACCGACTGCGCCTTACTGCTCGGCGTCCTGGCGGGCCATGACCTCCGTGACTCCACATCTGGTGATCTGGAGGTTCCAGACTACCTGGCCTTGCTGCAGGAGGGAGTTAAGGGGATCCGGCTCGGCATCCCTGAGGAGTATTTTGCAGAGGGATTGGATCCTGAGGTAAACTCATCAGTCATGCATCTTGTCCAACAACTGGCGGATCTGGGGGCTGAGGTAGAAAACGCCTCTCTTCCCCACACCGGATATGCTATAGCAAGCTATTACCTTCTGGCCACGGCTGAGGCGTCGGCAAATCTGGCACGGTATGATGGTGTAAAGTATGGATTCAGGGCTGAGGAAGCGGCGGACCTTGACGATATGTACTGCTATACCCGGAGCATAGGGTTTGGTGATGAGGTCAAGAGAAGGATAATGCTTGGGACATATGCCCTTAGCGCTGGTTACTATGAAGCGTACTACCGTAAGGCTCAAAAGGTCCGTACCCTTATCAAACAGGATTTCCAGAAGGCCTTTGAAAGGTTTGATGTCCTGATCACACCAACGTCTCCGACCGTTGCATTCAAGATCGGCGAGAAGCTTGACGATCCGCTGAAGATGTATCTGTCTGATGTTTATACGATATCAGTCAACCTGGCCGGGATTCCAGCCGTCTCTGTCCCCTGTGGGATCTCTGCAGAAGGGCTCCCGATTGGACTTCAGATCCTCGGCAGACATTTCGATGAGGCCACCGTTCTGAGGGTAGCCTATGCTGTAGAGCAAGTTGTTGGAGGCGCCATTGATGGACTATGAAACTGTGATCGGGCTGGAGGTTCATGCACAGCTTGCCACCCGGAGCAAGATCTTCTGCGGGTGTTCGACCCAGTTCGGTGAAGAGCCCAACGCTCAGGGTTGCCCGGTCTGTCTTGGAATGCCAGGGGTATTGCCGGTCCTCAACCGCATGGCGGTGGAGTTTGCTATCAGGATGGCCTTGGCGACCGGCTGTGAGATTGCCTCCAGATGTCGGTTTGCACGGAAGAACTATTTCTATCCCGACTTGCCAAAAGGGTACCAGATATCCCAGTATGAGGAGCCTCTGGCCACCGGTGGCCATATCGTCATAGAGATGGACGGAAAGAAGAAGAGGATTGGTATTACGAGGATCCATCTCGAAGAAGATGCAGGAAAACTCGTCCACAGTGAAGACAGCGGGCTTACCGATGAGTCCCTGTTCGATGTAAACCGGTGTGGAGTTCCACTTATAGAGATCGTAAGCGAACCTGATATGCGGTCGGTTGAAGAGGCACGCCTCTATTGCCTCAAGTTACGCCAGATCATGAGGTATCTCGGCATCAACTCAGGCGACATGGAGAAGGGTGCGATGCGTTTTGAGGCCAATGTCTCCTTGCGTCCAAGGGGTTCTACCAGGTACGGCACGCGGGTTGAGGTCAAAAACCTCAACAGCTTCCGCGCGGTCCTGCGGTCCCTTGAATACGAAGTCCAGCGGCAGACAAAGATCTTGCAAGGAGGCGGGTCTATTCAGCAGGAAACAATGGGCTGGGATGATGTGCGGGAGGTGACTTTTCCACAGCGTGGCAAAGAGTATGCCCATGATTATCGCTACTTTCCAGAACCGGATCTCGTACCTGTGGACATCGACAGGAAGTGGATTGAAAAGGTCAAATCTGAACTTCCTGAACTCCCAACAGCGAGAAAGAGACGCTTTATCAGTCAATACGGCATTCCGGCTTACGATGCCGAGGTTTTAACAACGGAGCGGGAGATAGCCGATTACTATGAGGAGGCCCTCCAGGTCGGTGCCGACCCAAAGGCCGTGAGCAACTGGGTGATGGGCGACGTGCTCCGTGAGCTGAAGGCCAGGGGAGTCAGTCCGGCGGAGTTTAACATCTCTCCAAAGCACTTAGCAGAGCTGGTGAACCTTGTCTCGGACGGCACCATTAGCGGTAAGATCGCCAAGACCGTCTTCGAAGAGATGGTTAAAACTGGTGGGCACCCCAGGGAGATAGTTGAGGTAAAAGGCTTGATTCAGATCACCGACACCGGTGCCATTGAACAGGTTGTTGAGGAGGTACTCTCAGAGAATCCCGAGGAGGTCGAAAGATACAGAGGTGGAAAGACCAAACTCCTCGGGTTCTTTGTTGGAGAGGTTATGAAGAAGACAAAGGGCAAGGCAAATCCGAGGCTGGTCAACGAGATATTGAGAAACAAGTTGGGATGATTCAATTACGTCGGTGTGATCGGGAAGGTTGCGATTGGAAAGCCCTTTAGCATCGCCAGGTTCATATAGTGCGAATATGGATGAGTTGTGCGAAGTTGCAACTTTGAAGGGAGCAAGAACAGCGCTGAGGGATAAAATGAAGGCAAGATTCAAAATAATAATCGAGGCATTTTTTTCAGGCTGGCTTGCAATCGCTGGAACCGCGTTGGCAGACAACCCCAATGTCGGGAGGACCGGCTTCGGTTTCTTAAAGGTAGGTGTGGCTGCGAGGCCTGCTGCCCTGGGCGGCGCCTTTGTTGCCTCCCGTGGGGATGTTAGCTCCATCGGGATCAATCCAGCGTCACTGGCCGCTCTACAGGGAAAGGTTTTGGCGGCTTCTTATACAAACTACCTGTTGGATATCCAATCCGGCTTCCTCGGGTTCGGGAAGAAAATCGGCCAGAGGACAGTGTTAGGCATAGGGATCCACTACATGTCCTACGGCCAGTTCCAGACGACAACAATGGACAATCCAGAAGGTGAGGGGCTCGCTCCGTTCTGGGCCAGTGAGCTGGCCCTTCAATTCTCTCTCAGCCGTTTGGTTTTCGGAAATCTTGCCATAGGCGGGGGGGTTAAGGTCCTTTATTCCAAGATAGATACATATTCATCCGACGCCTATGCCTTTGATTTTGGAATTCTCTTTAAACCGCCGGTTCAGGGCTTATATTTAGGTGCATCCGGCCTTAATATGGGTTTTGTAAGGAGGGGATACTCGAGCGAGGTGAAAGAGACCCTGCCGGTGAACTTTAAACTCGGATCATCGTATAAACTAGCACATCTGCCCCTGGTGGTCCTGGGAGACATCAACTTCCCAAATGACAATGACCCCTTTTACTCGGTCGGTGGAGAGTTCAGCGTTGGCGGTGGGATGTACCTCAGGATGGGATATAACTCCCTCTACAGAGATTTACAAAAGGAGCAATGGCCTGGGATTTCCCTTGGCACAGGATTTACCTGGATGGCCCGTTCAGACGGCATGATGTATCAGGTAGATTACGCGTACAGCTCCTATGCAGAACTGGGCCATGTCCATCGGATTTCTCTTTCCGGGCGGTTCTAAAAGGGGTGAAAGATTATCCAAAATCGGCTAAAGGCCAGGGAAGCTCCACCTCAAAATCGACAAGACGCGGTGGAGGTTAGATATGTCAAAAGTAGAGGAAATTCTATGTTCAATTGAATCCCTCTCGGAAGAGGAATTTGCTCGTCTGAGAAAGTGGTTTTATGAAAGAGATTGGAAGAGGTGGGACAAACAGATTGAGGAAGACTCAGGATCAGGAAAGCTGGATTTCCTTGTTAAGGAAGCCCTTGATGAAAAGGCTAAGGGCAAGCTAAAAGAACTATAAAGATGCATCGAACAACAAATCGCTTCTGGAAATGTTTTAAGAATCTTCTTCAAGAGAGTGGGTAAATTTTGGTCAGTCAGAGCGGCCATCAATTACAGGGCACTTGCAATTGAAGATGATGAAGACTTCATCTGGGTATGGATTGGTACTCACAGTGAATATGAACGAATGATTAAAGAAATAGGTTGACCACTCAATCCAGCGGACCTAATCCGCCATCTCGCGGCTCCGTTAGGCCGCTGATTTCGGTCGTTAGGTGCATGAGCCTTCTTCAATCGCACTGCCTGACTGAGCATGCAGACAATGAAGCCATTGCTGACGGTTTTAACATCTACGATGCAGAGTGTGGTATACTCAGGGGTAAAACTCAGAAAAAAACTGGTTCAAAGAAGGCAAATACGAAGTGGTGGGCTCAGCGCTGGATGGACGACTTTGGCAATTTGAAGCTTCGCGGTAAAAAGTTAACTTCACAACAGCCAAAGAGCCTATGAGAAGACCGGCCCTGGTTACAGGACTTTTCTTCGCTCTGGGGATATTGACAGCCTATTCCGTCGATATCCCCATTTTTTATCTTTTCTTCTCGCTTGTTGGATTGGCAGCAACCTGCACAATTGCTCTCATTCTCAGAAAGTCGGAGAATTTACCCGTCGGGGTTGCCTTCTTCACTATGTTGCTCCTCTCCGGTGCATTCAGATATGAACTGGCAACGGGATACCCTCCCACAAACCATTTCTCAGGAGTCGATTGGTTCGGTGAGAACATCGTCCTGGAAGGACAGGTGGTGAAGGAGCCCGAAGTCTTTGACAATAAGACCAGAATTACGGTCAGGGCCAAGAGCGTTCTGACACCTGGCGGGGGCATGTTAAGGTTATCGGATAAGGTATTGGTAGTGGTGAAGGGGCAGGCTCAGTGGGTGGATTACGGTGATAAAATCAGGGCCTACGGACGACTGCACGAGCCCCAAGGTGCTCGAAACCCTGGCGGCTTCGATTACCGTAGTTATCTATTCCGAAGGGGCATTCACGGCATGGTCTTTGTCCCGCATCCGCTCAGAATTGAGGTTCTCGGGGATAGGGCCGACGGTCATGGCCTGTACGATCTGTTCATGTCGAACATCGTCCTGCCCGTAAGGAAATCCATCCGCCGATCCATCGGCCGGAATCTCTCAGGAGAGCCCGAAGCACTGCTGAAGGGGATACTTTTAGGGGAGAGAAGGGCGCTTTCTAAGGGGTTACAGTCTGCCTTTGCTACTGCCGGGGTGATCCATGTCCTTGCCGTCTCAGGGTTACATACCGCATTGGTGGTCCTCATCTTCTTCACAACGTTAAAATTGCTCCGTCTCTCCGACGGCTGGACTGTCCTGGTCACCGTGCTTCTCCTCATCCTGTATGCCTTCATTACGGATTTGAGGCCCTCAGTGATAAGGGCTTCGATTATGGCGGGACTGGTTCTCATCGGTCTGATCTTAGAAAGAGACTCCGATGTCATTAACAACATCGGTCTGGCAGCGCTTGTTATTCTACTAATCTGGCCACAGAGCCTCTTCGACCTTGGGTTTCAACTCACCTTCGCCGCCGCCCTATCAATAATCCTTCTCTATCGCCCTATAAATAGTCTCCTGCGTAATCTGACAGGAGAGATACATTGGGGGAGGTGGATCTTGGCTGCCCTTGCTGTCTCCATCGCAGCCCAGCTCGGTACTGCTCCTGTGATTGCCTTCCATTTTAACAGGTTTGTGCCTATTTCACTGGTGGCCAACATCGTTGTTGTCCCGACCATCGGCATCATCTTAACTTTGGGGTTTCTCACATCGATCTTCGGCTTCTGGCTTGTGCCTGTGGCGACGATCTTTAATGCTGCCAACTGGTTCTTCCTCAAGCTGCTGATAAAGATGGTGCATCTCTTCGCCGGGGTCTCGTACGGCTGGTTCTGGGTGCCAAGCCCATCTAATTGGTTTCTGATAGGGTACTTCTCATTCTTGATCCTGGTGACCCAAAGCCCCAGATCCATAAATGTGCGCAAAGCCCTCATATATCTGGTACTGATTATCTCGAATATATACCTATGGAGGGGGATTCTATACCGGTCGGGGCGTCTTGAGGTGGTATTTCTGGACGTAGGGCAGGGGGATGGGGTATTCATAAATTTCCCCAACGGTAGGAAGATGCTTGTAGATGGTGGTCCACGGAACCCATATTTCGATGCAGGGGAAGCGGTTGTCTCACGATTCCTTCACCATCGGGGGATAAGAAAACTGGACGTCGTGGTTGCCACCCATCCTGACGTCGAACACATAGGTGGGTTGATATCGGTTCTGGAAAATTTTCAGGTGGACAACCTCCTGGACAACGGCCAACCATATGACTCCTGGACTACAGATCGGCTTTATCGTGTCGTGAGGGCCAAGGGGATCAGGCGGTGGACGGTCTCGGCCGGCGACAGTCTTGTAGGACTTGGGGCCGGTGCCGTTGTGCTCGGACCGAACCCAGGTTTTATATCCGCTGC
>DTYK01000283.1 GCA_012961925.1 Candidatus Latescibacterota bacterium | reverse complement strand
TATGTGGGGGATCCTACGATTATACCGTCGGCCTCTAACAGGTCGTCAATATCTGTTTCACCGACCTTTTTGACCTCGACGTCAACGCCTTCCACCTCTTTTGCCCCTTCGGAGACCAGTCTGGCCATCTTCTCCGTGTTCCCGCTTCGACTATAGTAGATGATAAGTAACTTCGCCAATTGAACCACCTCCTTTACCACCGGTTAACCGCTCATTTCCCCTTTATCTTCTCTATCGCCTTCTCTGCCTGTTCTCCTGACAGCACAAGCTCCCCTAAGACCGGACAGTAGATCAGGATCGTCGTCTTTGGTTTGTCTCCAGGGAAGCGCCCGATCTCTTTCCTTTCACGAATAACCCTTGCCGTGCATTCCATATCCCGAACCTCCTTTCGGTATTTTCCCGAATCCTAGCGAAGTCTTCGACCTTAAACCGATAGAAGGTCTTCACTTCTCATTCTTCCTTTTCTTTGTTAGCCCGGAGAAAAGGAGTGGGAGAGCCCTTCTGGGCTCGAAGGGCAGCCCAAAGCCTTCGCCCCAAATCATGGAGGGCAGAAGCCCTCTCCCACAAATGTGGCTCACTCCGCTGCCCTTCCGCAAACTCGTCCTCGTTCCGCTCGGGTTCAGAGAGTCGGAAAAACTGGCGCTCCGTTCGCCGGACGGTTCTCCGGCCCAGGCTTAAGGGCAGTTCCCCTCCGTCTCTCCACCACATCCGGCGGATAATCCGTCCCCAATTTTCCCCTAAAGGTAGTCAGGTTCAACATCTCCCCCTCTATCGCCTCATCCGGCCAGAGGTCCGAGGGCGTCTGAGGCGTGATCTGGGGCAGCCACTCCTCCCGTATGATCGTACCCTTTGACAGGAAGATAACGTGACCGCCGAGGCGCCTGACCTGAAGCATGTCGTGGGTCACGATCACGACTGTGGTGCCGAGCTCCCTGTTAATGAGCCTCACCAGATCCTCGATCGTCCTTATGTTTGCGGGATCAAGGTTTGCGGTCGGCTCATCCAGCATCAACACCTCCGGCTCAACGGCTATGGCTCTGGCCAGGGCAACCCTCTGGGCCTCTCCTTGCGAGAGGTTGAGCGCGTTCCGATCTTCATAGCCGGAAAGACCCACCAGGGACAGGGATCTTGTGACTTTCTCCCTTATAAGACCTCTCCTGAGGTGGCGTACCCTCAGCCCATAAGCTACGTTCTTGAACACAGTGGTCTTGAAGATAACCGGCCTCTGCATCACCAGGGTCAACCTCCGCCGTACTGAAAGCAGGGCCGATTTGGAGCCGTTCGGATTGATACCATCATAGTAGACCTCCCCCCGATCTGGAAGGTCGAGAAAGGAGAGCAACATCAACAGTGTGGTCTTTCCAGCTCCGTTGGGTCCAACTATCAGGCAGAGCTCGCCCTTTTCGATGGCAAGATCCTTGATATCAAGGATCTTCCGTCCGTTATAGAACTTTTGAAGTTCCCTTGCCCTTAACTTTGGTGTGCTCATCTGACACCTGCCTGCAATTTATAAAGGGCGGTGTTGATCAAAGCGGCCACGCTGAGCAGGACTATACCCAGGGCAAAGGCCAGTTCAAACTCCCCTTTGCCGGTCTCCAGGGCGATGGCTGTGGTGATCACCCTTGTGCTGCCCTTGATGTTGCCGCCTACCATCATGGCAGCTCCCACTTCAGCGATGGCCCTTCCGAAGGCAGCTATGATTGCAGCAAGAAGCACGTATCGTGCCTCCATGACCACAGCAAGGGCAGCCTGAAGTTCGTTCGCACCCAATGAGACGGCCGTCTTCCTCACAGTCGGATCCACCCCCGTAATCCCAACGATCGTCAGGCCGACCACAAGCGGAAGTACCAGGATGGACTGGGCCGTGATCATCGCTGCAGGGGTGAAGAGTAGTCCGAGCACCCCAAGAGGGCCACGGTGGGATAACATCGTATAGACCAGTAAGCCCACCACCACCGTGGGAAGAGCCATCAACGTGTTGACAATGGTGACGAACAGCCTTTTTCCCGGAAAACGCCTCAGGCCGACCAGAACTCCAAGGGGCATCCCCACAAGTGCGCTAAGCACAATTGCAGTAACCGATACCCTCAGGGAGAGGAGGACGATCCCGAAGACCTCCCTGTCAAGGGAGACTATCAATTTAAGGGCCTTTATCAGACCCTGCCATAAATACTCCATTGGTGTCCGTCTTCTATTTCCTCGCAGGCTGTTCCTTTATGGCTGAAGGATGGAAAAGGTTTTCATCGGCCCTCCTGTATCCCCCTATGATCTTCTGCGCCTCGGGTGAAGTGATCCATCCGATGAAGGCCATGGCCAGCACGTAGTTAACATGAGGATATCGAGCAGGGTTCACTGCTATGACACTGTAAGGGTTGAGAAGCAAAGGGTCCTTTTCGTAAACAACCACCAGACCTATCTTATCTCTGAATGCAAGGTAGGTACCTCTGTCCACCAGCGTGTATCCCCTCTTCTCATCTGCGATGCGTAGTGTGAGTCCCATGCCCTGTCCCGTCTCCATATATCTGCCTGAGGCAGGATCGACCCCTGCCTTCGCCCACAGCTCTTTCTCTTTTTTATGTGTACCCGATTCGTCCCCTCTGGAGATAAAGGTAGATCCCGACCGGATAATCCTTTTAAGCGCCTCAGTAATATCCTCTGACCCTTTGATACCGGCCGGGTCAGTCGGAGGGCCAACGATTACGAAGTCGTTATACATTACCTCCCGACGGTTGATCCCATAGCCACTCTTTATGAACCGGCGTTCTGCCGTCGGATTATGCACCAGCAGGATGTCAACATCCCCGTTCCTTGCGAGCCTGAAGGCCTTGCCCGTCCCAACGGATACCACATCCACCTTCAGGTTGAAGAGCTTTTCGAAGGGAGGGATGAGTACCTCCAGCAGGCCTGAATCGTACAGGCTCGTGGTCGTGGCCAGTAATAGTCGGTCATTGGAGGCAGAGGCATCCGTTCGGGCGAAGATCGACGCAAGGGGTAATAGGACCAGAAGGAGGATCACCTTTCGCATACAGCTCATCTATCACTCCGTGCCCCGCAATTCAGGGTCTCTCCTCTGATGACCTCAATCGCATGGGGCAGGAGGGGAAGGATGGTCTCGAGGGATTCCCTGGCACCCTTCAAGCTCCCCGGGAGATTTATGATGAGGCATCCTCCCCTTGTTCCAGCAACGGCGCGGGAGAGTGCAGCATGAGGGGTCTTTTTCAGGCCTTCAGCCCTCATCCATTCCGTTATGCCGGGTACCTCCCTTTCGATGACCTCAAGGGTGGCATCTGGAGTGACGTCTCTGGGTGAGAGCCCCGTACCGCCTATGGTGAGCACCAGATCAACCTTCTCGGAAAGGGAGATGAGCCTCTTCTTGATCATCGATTTCTCATCGGCTATTATCTCATAGTCGGTGACCGTAGCAACCGACCTCTGGATCATATCCTTGATAGCCCCTCCGCTGGTGTCCTCCCTTTCCCCTCTGTAGCTCCTATCACTCACCGTCAACACGGCTACCTTAATCATCGTTTGCCTCTCCTGGATCAGTTACATAAGCGTAATGAGATGATCTATGGGTTAACTCAACCAACTTAATCATAGTTCGCTTCTCTGACGTAGTCACCGCTCTTTCCACCTGTCTTCTGTATGAGTCTGATATCGCTTATGGTAATCTTCCTATCGACGCCTTTACACATGTCGTATATGGTGAGGGCAGCGACGGATACGGCTGTAAGGGCCTCCATCTCCACCCCTGTCTTTCCGACCGAAGCGACTTTGGCCTCAATATCGATGAAGTTTTCCTCCTCGGTCACCTTGAATTTAACTTCGATATCGGTCAACAGTAACGGATGGCACATCGGGATCAGTTCTGAGGTCTTTTTGGCGGCCATTATCCCGGCTATCTGGGCTGTGGAAAGGACATCGCCCTTTTTGGTGCCGCCGCTTTTGATCAAAGTCAGGGTAGACCGCTGAGCATAGACCCTGCCTCTGGCGACAGCCACCCTGAGGGTATCTTCCTTCTCGGTTACAGACACCATCTTTGGTCTTCCATGTCCGTCTATATGGGTAAGTTTGTCCATCAGGGCCTCTCCGGAAGCGCTGCTTGTCGTAAGAGACGTAAACATAAAGATACGAGATTGGGGACGGAAGGTCAAGGGAAAAAGCAGAAGCTTCTAATAGAGCCGGATTGGGGGATAACCGGAGTCGGTGCTTGACGGAGGGGTCCATAACCTCAAAATTTTTTGGAAGTACCCAGTGTTAAGAAGCAAGTCTCTTTGGCGAGACTCTGTTTGAGGTGAATTGTCGGAAGAGGAAGGCCGGCTTCACCGGGGAGGGGTGGGGACCCGGAAGTCAGATATAGTACACCACTGCATACGCGACAGCGTCAAAGGAGCGATCGCATCGGTCTATCCGGACCAGCCGTGCCATA
>DTYK01000282.1 GCA_012961925.1 Candidatus Latescibacterota bacterium | reverse complement strand
GCCTGCGCGCACCTTCGTCCTCAGCACACCTGACGCCATCAGGGTGATGCCAGTCCATTAGCGAGTAGTAGAATCCTACCCGTAGGCCTTCCGAACGCGCTGCCTCTATATACTCGGCCACCAAATCACGTCCACAAACCTTCGGGGCGCAATACTGGGTGTACTGAGTGTTGAACAAACAGAAACCCTCGTGATGTTTTGTAGTCATCACCATGTATTTCATTCCAGCTCGTTTGGCCAGCCTCGCCCACTCTCGGGCAGGAGATGGCTTAGGATTGAACCGTTTCCTCAGCTCTTCGTATTCAGCGACCGGGATACCTTCCCTCTCCATCACCCACTCAGGCCTTCCGATCAAGCTGTAGAGTCCCCAATGGATGAACATCCCAAACTTAGCCTGGTGCCACCATTTCATCCGTCGGATATGATCTTGCTCCTCCGGAGTCAGATTTTTCTTTTCATTCATGGGCTTGCCTCCTTATCTTAGCTGTATTTAATCCCAATACTCGGTATTGTACATCCCGGAAAACCCAGTATAGAAATGTCATACCCCACGACGCCCATGTGGAGGCTGAAGCGGCCGGTCACAAGCGCTGTGCCGGAGGCAGATTTACATCCGAGCAATAGTCCCTCCTATCGTTAAGCCCAAATTTCTCTACGCACCAGCAGTTCTCGGCATCCAAAGGGGTTCCTTGCCCATCTCGGCGAAGAGCAGCCTCATGATCAGCTCGGCTTTCAATTCGGCGTACTCGGGTTTGTCCCATAAGTTATTGATCTCTTCGAGATCTTCCCACAGGTCGAAGAGTTCTCCGTAGTCGCGGTCGTAGTAAACCGTGATCTTATATCGTTCGTTCACGTAAGTCTTCAAGTGGATGGTGGTCGGTTCGTGGCGGTTCTCCATGATGATGTGGTCCCTAACTCTCTCCTTCCTGCCGAACCATACCTCGCTTTGGTCCATCCCCGTCATGGTCCAGGGGATATTGATCCCCGCTACGGTGAGGAAAGTCGGGGCTAAGTCCACAAGGGACTGCAAGGCCTCGGATCTCCTTCCAGCCGGAACCTTACCAGGATACCGGACGATGAAAGGCACCCTGATCATATCTTCGTAATGGAAGGGACCCTTCGCGATGAGCCCGTGCTGTCCGAAGAAGTGGCCGTGGTCCGATGTGAACACGACCAGAGTATCCTCCGTCAGCCTTAGTTCGTCGAGCTTGTCAAGGATCTTGCCGATATACTTGTCCATGAGGCTGATCATAGCGTAGTATATGGCGATGTCTTTGGCGAGTTCTTCCCTGTCGTGCAGGTGCGAGACGAACCCGTGCAGCCACTGTCCAGTTTCTTGCCATGGGGAAAAGTCTGGGTTTTCCTGCTGGGTCAACTGGAAGTGCGGGGGGTTGTTCTCGTGTTCGCCCTCGACCACGGAGGGCACGGTGAGTTTCTCCGGGTCGTACATGGTATCCCACGGCTCGGGCACCAGGTATTTCGGATGGGGATCGAAGAAGCTCGCCCAGAGGAAGAAATTCTCCCCTTTCCGATGATACTCCTCTAACAGCGCACAGGTTCGTTCTGCGATCCATGCGTCGTAGTGGTATTCCTCAGGGATCTGCCACCTGCGTTTCTGTCGATCGTTGTTTCCCGTAGGAGGACGGAAGTAGTCCCTCCAGTTCTTGCATCCCTTCTCCTCGAGCCAGAGCACGTAGTGTTGCCCGACGTGGGGTTCATCTGTGTGGTTGCGGGCGAGTTCCACATGCTCGAAACCGTAGAATGGCCCGTGGAACCACCTCCAGAACTCCAGGTCCTGGAGGATCGGATAGGCCTCCAAGGACGGGAATTCATCCGTTCCCTGCAGTGGCTGAAAATGGGCCTTGCCCACAAGAGCGGTCCTGTAACCTGCCTTGGAGAGATCTTCTCCCACTGTATGCTCGCTTTCGGGCAACTTCGTTCCCAGCGACCAAGCTCCGTGCTGACTGGGATATTTGCCTGTAATGATGGAAGCCCTTGAGGGCGTGCAGGTCGGGTTCGTACAATAGGCACGAGTAAATAACACCCCCTCACCGGCCAGGCGATCGAGGTTGGGAGTTTTGATCTCCTCGTTTAGACAACCTAAGGTGTTCCAATGTTGTTGGTCGCTCGTGATCAGCAGGAAGTTCGGTCTCATGCTGCAGCCTCCTATATTTGTCCCTCCTCCCCGGCCTCAGGACAAACTTTAATGGTTTCTGAAGCCGATCCTTGTTACGACTCTGTCAGCTTCTTCGACCACCTTCAAAGCCTGATAGCCATCGTATATCGTGGGCAGGTTCGGAGCGATCTTACCCTCACGAACGCTTTCCAAGAGGTCCTTATAGAGGGGGACGAACTTCTTTACATCAGGAGCATCCATCTCGACCGTCCTGTCCCTTCCATACACCCTTATCAACCCCTTCTCAGCGGTCCACTTGATGACCCCGTACTGGCCGATCAGGTCCACCTGACGGTCCATGGTCGCATCCTTCGAGGCAAATCCGTATCCATGGCTCGTTTCGATGTTCACGATGGTCCCGTCCTCCATGACCGATATGAGGACCATGTGGTCTGGATTGGCATATCCCTGGATGTTCGTCCCCACACAACATATCTTGCCGAACTCACTTCCCGTTATCCACCTGACCATATCGATGAAATGAATTCCCTCCCCAAACATGATGGAACCCTCCCTCATCAACCTCTCCTCTCGACCCCTCTTTGGGTCCCGATGATCCGCTCCGTACCAGTCGAAAATTATCCTCATAGCCCGAAGTTTCCCTATCCTCCCTTTCCTATACTGCTCCCGTATCTGGAAGAACGCAGGGTGATAACGGAGGTCGAAGTCGACCGCACATAATCTGCCAACTCTTTCAGCCTCACGGACGATAGCTTCGCATTCCTGGACGTTCATAGCTGGGGGCTTCTCCACAAGCACATGTTTGTCCGCCCTGAGGGAATCCAAAGTGATCTCAGCGTGGGAAGATGGCAGCGTCGCAACAACCACCACATCCACCTCCCCCAGCCTCAGAGCTTCTCGATAATCGGTGAAAGGTCTCGCCTGAGGATACTTTTTAACGACCTCCTTCAGCCTCTCCTGGTCTATATCCACAACGGCCACAAGCTTCGCACCTTCAAGTGCTTCTATTGCTGGCAGATGCCCATAGCCGGACACGGTACCGCATCCTACTACCGCAAAGCCTATGTTCCGCATTTGAACCTCCCCTCGGTTAAATCCGCACGATCTCAATGTCCCTCCCCCCTGCCGAGATGAGGAGCCTCCCTTCCTTTAGACTATATGTATTGGGCCCTACTATCTCCTCTGTCCTCTTGCATCTTTCCCTATCCACCCTGACCTCAACATCTTCCACCTCAAAATACGCGAGCAAGCTTCCCTCCTCCTCCAACCTCAGGACGATCCCATCAGTCCTCCTCCTCAGGGAAACCACCCCTTTAGGAGCTATAAACTTGTCCACAAGACCTATGAGGGCGAACCCCCCCTCCACGGGCGATATGATGAAAAGTTCACAGTCAAGTTCCCCGAGCCTCCTGCGGACCGCACCGTCCCCACGGGCCTTTTCCAGTTTGTCCGCGAAATACTGGTAGATCGCGTACTCCTTCCCCGGGTCCAGGAGCGCATCCTCCGGCCTCACCTCCACCTCCTCTTCGATTCCGTCCTTGTTCACGTTGACGGCCATCACAAGGCCGATCTCTCCGACCCTTGTGAAGGCCTTCAGTGGAAACGGCTCCTCGTAGGGGTCGTGGAAGATGCAGTCCCGGGTGGGAAGCGCAGGCTCCTCGGGCCTCAATATCCTCCCGTCTTTAAGGCAGAGCCTCTTTATAAGCTCGGTATCGCTCTTTTCAAAGTTATCGGTAAGATATATCGGCCCACCACTTATGGCCCTGGAAAGGGCATGGGCCAAAGCACATGGGTCGTGGGACTGGAACATATCGTAGTCAGGATATGCGAGCTGGGAGAACCAGAGGGCGTTGTAGACCAAATCTATTATC
>DTYK01000281.1 GCA_012961925.1 Candidatus Latescibacterota bacterium | reverse complement strand
GTCACAAGCCTGTATGGCCTGGACATATTTCGTTTTATCGGTACCTCCTCTCTGACGGGAAAGATCCTGTTTTAACGCCGGGTCATAACATAAGGACGGGTGGGCCTCTTGTGTGGACTAAACCGATGTCCTTTTCTGGGTGAAACTTTATAGGATTTTAAAAAAATTTTCCCTTGACAAAAGGGAATTGATTTTGTATATTTTGGCCAGGTTGTGAATCGTTGACATAAGGGTTACGGGTGGAAAACTGTAAAAATGGTCCTGGCGATGTTTAACGGAGACCGGTCTTTGGTCCTATTGGTGGTGCTATCGCTGTGTATGGCAAGCGTCCCGGGAGGGTGTGCCAAATTTACTGCCCCTTATGAACCTGGACGTATATTTTTCTTTGCTGATATAGATCCGAGCAAGAATAAGCCCGACATTAAGTGGGCACCAGGAGGGGGGACTCCTGTGCGGGGACATTTTGCAGTTCGTTATCACATTGAAGGAGAAGACCCAGTACTCCTGGAATTTGTTCAGGAAGAGGTTTACAAGAGGGGCTACTTTGATCTGGTTGGCCGGGCGATAGAGGGGGGGGAAGGAAGTGACGGTTGAGGTATTTGATAATGTGAGGGGAGATAGTATAACGTTCAAGGTGGACGGAAATGTGAAGCTGAGGTTTCGCTTCGCTCTTCCTGATCAACATGGTGATTTATCGGCTATTATCTTGGAAAGGATCTTGTAAAGGCGCTTTTGGTAGATGGTGTCTTTATTTTGTTTTATGAATATAGCTTACTGGAAGGGGGCGATGCGCTGAAAATTTGTTGAGTACATTATGAATTAAAGCTGTGGGGAAGGAGGTGATGCGACGAGTAAGTCCGGAGGTCAATTTAAAAGGGGGAAAGGGATTTGTCCATTTGAGGAAAAGGAGGTTTGAGATGAAGAGAGTAATGAGTGTCATGGTAGCTCTGGTCTTGGTGGTCGGTATTGCTGGAGTGGCCTCGGCGGATAATCCCAATGCGACGACACCGAGGTATCTGGCGTGGGTTCCTGATGAGCATATGCCTGTGCTTGATGGTGTGCTGGACGAGTGGGACTGGGTGCCGGAGGGTATGGCGTTTAGTTCGGCGGGATATTGGGATGTTGACCCGGGCACCTGGCCGCGCTTGCTTGGCTCAGAAGAGCCTACGGCTGACGATTTCTCTGTGCCTTTCGCCTTCTGGGGCTGGAATCAAACAGCGAACGTCGTAGTCATCGCTGGTCAAGTCATTGACGATATTGGGTTTGGCTATGACCTAAGCTGGGGTGATACCTGGAGAGGTGTGGACACCATCTACATGTATTTCGATGCCGATCACGACCATGGGGTGTACCAGTATGAAGAGGGCAAGAACGCGGAAGAGGCCCAGCAGATGATCTGCCGTCCAGACCTATACGAGCAAGGAGTGGCCGCTGCTGTTTTCACCCATTATTCCGGCGGCTGCGAGAATGCATGGACTTATGCAGAGCCACACACGAAGGTAGGATATGTTTGGGATTATGACACCGGCTCCTATACGATCGAGGCCACCTTTACCCTGTGGGATTGGGCAGACCAGACCGTGGGAGAGGAAGCAAGCATCAAGCATATCCTTGTGCCCGGCCAGATTATCGGTATGCGTTTTGGATACTACGATGTGGACCCGGACGAGAGCTGGGCATATTTCACGGTTAATGCGCCTTCTATTGCGGACAACGCGTTTACTTCGGACGGGTTTGAAAACTTCCTCACGTTAACCGCAGAAGAGACAGGGATAGTAGCCGTTGAATCAACCAGTTGGGGTGAGATCAAAAGCCTGTTCAGGTAAACTATAAGCCGTGACACCTCAAAGGGGAGCGGTAAAGACTGTTGCCCGCTCCCCTTTTTGATAATTGAGATGATAACAGATATAAACAGGATTTTATGGCGATGAAAATATTACGCTTGAGAATCGCTGTGATTTTTGGATGTTACCTGGCCTTTCTCGGATTAGTTCTCTCCGGATGCACCTATCGTTATAGAGTGGGCTCGCTTCAGCCCCTTAGGGAGAAACAAGGGCCGGGTATGCGTGTCCTTGATGACGGGACGGTTCTCTATGTGTATGAAAGACTGGAGATTGGTCTTCGACCTATCCCTGATGAGGAACTAAACCGTAGATTTCCAGGCCAATCGCACAGAGGAAAAGAATCCACCAATCCCTTCACATATGGCAACTGGGTTCCTCGGGGTGAGCAATTGACCCCTCAGCGCTTCACCGTCTTCTGTCTTTCGGTAAAGAATTACATTTACCCAAAGATGCTTGTCAACCCTTATAAGATGACCATCACATCTCAAAACAATCGTATTTATTCCCCCTTAAATGTGGCACAGTTGAAGGAGTATTACCTCCCTTATGTTACCGGATATGCTGGCAATCCTTATGCTAAGTACAAGGAAAGGACCGACATTCTTGAACGTACTCTCTATCCCCCGAAAGAGTTTATCTTTAGCGGACAGGAACGTTCGGGTTACGTTGTATTCCCGCCACTTGATGAGGATGTGCGGCAGATAACCGTTCGAATAGAGGATATAGCGCTCAGATTTGATTCGTGGGGCAGGCCAGTGGAGACACTGGATCTTGAGTACCATTTTCAACGGGATGTAGACAGGATCCGTTATCCCCTTCTGGTCACGAGGAAGCCAGGTGTGCGATGATAATGGCCTGCTCCTTCATTAGCATGCATATCACAATATCCCTCGTAATGTCTTAAAAGCCGGTCCATTTTTAATCGATGAACTGGCAGAAAGAGGGAAATTGGTCTTCTTTCAATCGGGCTGCATGATGATTAAGGAGGAGAGAATCCAAGATGATGAAAGGAACATTAGTTCTTAGTGGGATCTTGTCTTTAGTGATCTCTATCGGTTCTGGCCGGGCTGAAATCAAGACCTACGTCATAGGGGATGACGAACACCCATGGGGCGAGTCCATGAGGTCCGTTAAGCATATAGATGATACTGCCGAATCCGGTTGGATCCAGCCGGTGAAGATCACCAGGGACGTGAACATACTGAACCAGTTATGGAGGGAAGGTCGGCTGTTCGCGGGATCTGGGCTTTGGGGTGACGTGTATGGGTACGACTATAAAGAGGGTGATGGGCGTCTTTGGAGTCCTCATATAGCCTGGGGGAGAAGGAGAGATATACTTACATTGGCCGACGGTCTCGAGGATACACTTTCCTTTGATTACTTTAATCGGCGCGGGAATAACTTAGGGGTCACTATCTATGCTGACCTGGGTACACCTTTCCCCGTGGACGAAGTTAAGTTTTATCCCCTGCACAGCCAGATGCCCTTTGTGGACAAATACCCTGACTTTGACTGGGGTTGGCATGAAGATTACTATATGAAGGGCTATGAGCTATGGGCTAACGATGGATCTCCTGAAAATATGGACGAAAATGGACGCCCGATTTACCACCTTTTGAGTGCGGTTCCAGTTAATGAACAGCCTGTGGTTGATGATACAACTTTCCAACCTCAGCATATACGCTACCTCAAATTGAGGAGTGCGGCCCGGGATGCCTTTGAGATAGACCAGCTTGAGATCAGAGGAGAGGGATACCTCCGTACCGCCACCTTTCTTTCAGAGGTGATCGACCTCGGTGACATTGCGAACTTCGGAACCATAAGCTGGGTCGCTGAGAAGGATCCTGGAACGGATATAGTTATCCAAACCAAGGTGGGGAGAGACAAGACTGCCCTCCGCTACTTCAGGATAAATGATATAGGTGAGGAGGAGGAATTAACCGGGGCAACGGATAAGGAGAATGAGAATCTCTGGAAAGGCCTCTCAGCCAAGGAGCGAGGTCGTGGGGGTATAGATGACACGGAGAACTGGAGCCTCTGGTCACCGCCTTACCAAAGCCCTGGGAAGGGGATCATTGCTTCCGGGCCGCGGCAATATATCCAGATCAGGATCATCCTGAAAAATAAGGAGCCCATGACCAGGGCGAAGGTTGACAACGTCTCCTTCGAATATTCACAGCCTGCTGTTGCCCGGCGACTTACCGGCAAGATATCTCCGAACATCGGTGTTGATCTGGGAAAACCCGTCACTTTCAGGTATCTCGTCGAGCCGACGATAACGAACAAGGACTCGGGTTTTGATTCTCTTCTTATAGATACTCCTGTTCGCGCGACGGTGAAAAGTGTAAAATTAGGTGGCAGAGAGCTCCTTCCCGAGGATTATAACGTAGTGGAACAGGAGAAGGTGCTGGCCCTTCGGCTTCTGAATGGCAACAGGGTTGCTTCCGATGAAGATTCCCTTGAGGTTGTCTTTGACTGTTCCATATTATTGTATGGTTTTGTTTTTGCAGGCAGGGCTTTTGCCAGTTGGATAGAGGGACTGCCTCAACTTATTGAAGAAGATAGGTTCGGAGATCTTGCCGTCAGGGCCTCCGAAAAATCCTTAGGAGAGATCATAGGGGATATGGAGATCTCACCCAATCCCTTCACACCTAATGGAGATGGTGTCAACGAAACGACAAATATTTACTTTAAGGTCTTTCAAGTTGTGGGCACGGCTCCAGTTTCCGTGAATGTGTATGGGCTTTCAGGGGCACGGGTCAGAGAACTTTTCTCCGCTTCGCTACCAGCCAAGGAACTTTCAGTGAGTTGGGATGGACTTGACGATGATAATAACCTCGTGCGCCCCGGTCTGTACATTGTCAGGGTCACCTTAGAGGGCGATAAGGAGAGGTTTGAGAAGAGTCGGACTGTCGCCGTCATATACTGAAGATTCAAGAAAATTGGGGTAGGGCGTAAACGTTGTCTTTTGAGTATCTTAAAGGGGTTTAAACGATGAAGAAGGAGGTCTTCTGGTCTGTTTTATTAGCTCTCTCTCTTCTCTGGCCGGTTAGTTCGGGGGGAGGGGAGATTACAATCGGTTCAAAGGCAGACTGGTTGAAGTGGACATTTAACGGCAGAAGGCTTGGAGACTTTGGCGATAAGGGTGTAGAAGGTGTGGTGGAGGTTACGCCATATGGCCGTATCAAATTGGGCCGGGTAAAGAGGGAGATCAATGCAGCCGTTAAAGCCCCTGAATATGAGTATGAACGTTGGGGACGTAAGATCGTTGGTGGGGTGAAGGCGGGCGCAAATGACGGTATAGCAAAACGGGTTATAGACGGTAAGCCCTATACTTACTGGATGCCCTCAATGAATGATCCGTTGGATAGTTGGTGGATCAGTTTAGATTTAGGTTTTGGAGTGACGGCTAAACGAATTAGGATAGTATTTCCCGAGGATAAGAGGCCATTTCCGGAGTTCAGGGTTTTCGTCTCGGATGGTTGGCCGAAATTCCCGGGGAGTAAGACGTCTCAGGCCCTGGACTACATTGAGGTGGCGAGGACAGTAAGACCCAATGATAAGCATATCTTTGAGATTGTGTTTGACACTGAGGAGAACTATGTTGCCAGCGGTGGAACCCTGCCCCGGGAAGCGGAAGACCGGGAGGTGGTCTTCGTTCGAGAAGATCTTCTCAAAGATCGTCAGGGTAACCTACTGCTCGGCATGGCCCTTCAACACGTGAAGCTTGTCTTCGGCAAAAAGGTAGAGGGAACAGGGCTTGCGGAAATTGAAGTTTGGGCTTTACAGAATGTAGTTGATGGGATTCTCCAACGGGGGGGATCGGCTGAGGTATACATGGGGGATCCCATGGATCTAATCGATGGTAATCTTTGGTCCCACCAGAAGATAACGCACAGTACAGATTGGGAGAGGTACGGGTGGTTTTGGATCGACCTGGGAAATGTCTTCTGGGTGACTGCCATTCGAATTATATCGCTTCCAGTGTGGCGAACCCCACCAGGTTTGATAGATGAAATGGACGGTTTCAAACTATATGTGTCCGATGGTACGGAAGCTGCTTACGCACTTGGGGATGTCTGGAAGGTGAAGGGAAGGCCTCTTGTATGGGAGGAGGTAGCCGATGTTAAGAACGACGACCTTCCACAATTGTGGAACTTTGATATCCTGTTTTCACCCAGGAGGGTGCGCTATATTTTCTTTCACCATGACTACGGTGGAGGGTTTCCTGGTCGCCAGGTTCCTGCCGGTGCTATTAATCAGATTCAGGTCTTCGGGGAAGGGGTAATTCCAGGTGTAACTTTGCGTTCAAACTTGATCGACCTTGGTACTTCAGCGAATCTGACCTCGCTCTCCTGGAGCCCCTCACCACCTCTTGGCACGAAGATTGAGTTCCGCACAAGGACAGGTAATGATGTCCAGTTAATAACACATTATTACGATAGATCTGGAAACGAGATAAGCGAGGAGGCATACAACTCACTTCCTAAGTTTTTCCGGGGTGATACGATGACAGAAACAGTGCCGGTGGAGGCACTATGGAGTCCGTGGAGTGGTCCCTACAAACGTTCAGGCGAAGATTTCAAATCACCGTCCCCACGCAGATATCTCTTCATCGAAGCAAACCTTTACTCTGAAGATCTTGATGTTGCCCCCTTTCTGGACTCGATAACCCTCTCATTTACAAAACCTGCCGCTGATAGCCTCATCGGCTGGATCTCGCCGAGGGAGGTTTCCGAACCTGCCAGACGCCGGGAGTTCACCTTTACAATCGTTCCCACCTATAAGCCAGGGAATGTCGGTTTCAACCAAGTCTTGATCTTTCCTACCCGGACTGATACGGTCCATCTAAGGATTCGGGGGGTTGAGAAAAAACCAAGCCGAATCGAGTTTAGGTCGGACACCCTCTTCGTCCAACTTCCTCAGGTGGTGAGAAGGGATACGGTGGAGGTGACCTTCAGGGATACAATCTTTGTGAATGGGACTACCTTCTCGGTCCTGGTCGGAAACAGCCGTGTGCGAGGACTCTTACAAAGGGTAGAACCTGATCCAAAAATGAAAAACGCCACCACTGTGCGGGTGCCCAGCTTGTCGTACACCGAAGAGCTCATAAAGGATCTTGTCATCGAGCCCGAGGTAATAACGCCAAATGGTGATGGGATAAATGACAGATTGGAACTGAGTTTCACCCTTCTGAAGGTGGACAGGACACGTCAGGTGACCGTCCGAATTTACGATCTGAGAGGAGATATGGTTGCTGAACCTTTCAACCAACAGGGCACAACAGGAAGGGTCTCCGGCATCTTGTGGGATGGAAAAGGAGCGGAGGGCCATCTTGTGAGCCCGGGACTTTACATCTGCGAGATCAAAGTTGACGGGGATGCCGGCAAGACGAGGGTGAGCCGGACAGTTGCCGTAGTTTATTGACCTGTCCCGCAATACGGGATCAAGTTAAAAGGAGGCGTTGAGATGGGAAGGAACCGTATGGCGGTCCTTTTATTGCTGGGGTTATTCGGCTCTTTTGTCACTTCAGCCGCTCAACTGAGGTCCACCGCATTTGAACCCCTTACACCGGTGGGACCGAAGACACGCATGGCTGCTCTGGAGCCCAGTCTCAGGAAGTGGTATCTTCCCCAGGAGCTTTACTACGAGTTTGGATGGGAACAGTGGAGATATACCAACTATGCCAAAGATCTTTACGAACGATACGTCCCGGTTGTGCTTGAAGGCGCCAGATATTATGACATCTATGGTAACTATATAACGCGTGGTTGGAAGATTTACGAATGGCAAGAGATACAGCCAAGGGACCTTGGGAGTCAGATCTTTAAGAGCCCCAGGTATGGAAGCTGGTTCGACAGGGTGTTGATTTCCGCAAGTTCAAGGGGGCAGTATTATACCGCCCTGACGATTGGCGATGCGATCAGGACCACTCTAACCCCCCTTACCTTCTCAAAGCCCTCATTTAATGGACTCCAGTGGGATTTTCTTTCGGACAAGTATTCCCTTACAGCACTGGCATCACGCATCAATAACCCGGGGGTCGAACGCAAGGAAGATGACGATCCTCCGGAGACTGCAACAGACCATACCAACTTTATAGGTCTCAGAGGGGTTGTGAGAATCGGTGACTTTGCTGAGCTGGGCGCTACTTACGTCAATGCATATAACACCCGGAGCATTGATGACTGGGTCGAGAATTCGCTTAAAGGGCGCTTGACCAGCGGCCAGAACTGGGGTAAGGTGAGAAGGATCACCATAAGGCTTTCGGATGATTCGCCGGAAGATGGTGTTGGCGGTGCGATGCTGTTTACAGAGAAGATCTATATTGATGGAAGGGAGGCCGACCTTGGTCCCGGTAATCCGGAGATCAGAGGAGGGATCCGTCGTGAAGGCCATTGGGAAGCAAACGGCTCGGAGCGGATCTACTTGGTGTATGACCTCTCAGATTACTCCTATGTGGACGAAGAGGGGAACCTGAGGGACGTTAGCTGGTTCAGGAGGATAGGGTTTGAACTTGTCCTGGCTAATGACTATAAGGTTGAAGTTACGTCAAATCTACAGGTTGATGTTAATAGGAATGAGGTATTCCTTCCTGTGGTGAGTGCTCCAGGGAACGTTAATGACGCCACCAACCAGAAGGTTGTGAGGTTTGAGTATGGTCTGCCCACTGGGAATGAGATATATGGATTCACCTTCGAACTGAAAGATGTCTATGGTTGGAGCATCAGGGCAGAATATGACATAAACAGGAGATACCGCCGCTTTCCTAACCGGAACCCGGACATCGAAGTGCACTCCCTTGCCACCTCAAGGAGCAAGGCCTGGTACGTGAACATCTCAAAACTGGCCTTTCCCTGGTATGCATACGGGGAAGCCTTCAGTATAGATCCTGATTATAGCACCACAGCTTATATATGCGACGGCACTGGAAAAATCTATTATGAGAACGACCGCTTGTACTGGTTTGAGTTCGTTGACGACAACGATGACCAGGACAGATATCCTGACTGGGAGAGAGCCAGCGTAAACCAGCGCTTGGGCAACGACATTTCTAAGGTAGACGGTATCTTTCCTGGCCTTGATGAGAATAATGATAGGGTGTCCGACTTCAATCAGAACCTCAATTATGAACCCGATTACGCCGAGCCCTTCCTTCAGTACAATGTCGATCCTCCCGAGTACCTGTTCGGTATGGATATGAACAACAATACTGTGATCGACCGCTTCGAGAACGACAATGAGCCGGACTATCCCTATAAGAAGGATCACCGTGGTTACAATTTCTATGTTGGCGCAGAGGTCTTGCCCGGACTTAAACTCTCGGGTGGATATTTAAAGGAGTGGATGATATCCAAGGCCAAGGAAAATCGTTCTACATATGGGCTGCTGGCGTATGAGAAGGATTTTCCCGGCGTGGGAGTCCTCCAGGTGTTTGACAACCTGAGGGTGGTGCAGGATGATGTTCCTGATGACCTTTTGCAGTGGACCCAGCCAACAGGCACGATAGGTTCTCTGCAGCCATTTGCCGATCCCTTAGTCTGCCCCAACACAACGGTGAATACGACCTATGCAAGCTTCCATTACGTCGGCATCCCTTATTCGAATCTGATCAACAAGTTGAAGTATGAATTCTACCACCAACGGAAAGATCACCCAACTCTGAACAGGGACTCGCGTTTCTTCGGGTTAATCAATAAATTCGATTATACATTAAAGTTGCGAGGCATTCTTATCAGACCTAAGGTGAAGAGCATGTACAAATATCAGACTCCCTTCAAGAAGGGACGTCCCAATATCAAAGAGCTTTCCGAAATCCTCTTCTTGTTGGTTGACTATCCGGTGGTTGAGGGCATGGTGTTACAGGGCGGAGTGGAGTACACCAAGTTCTTCAATCTTATCGACAGGGATCAGGATTATTATGGCATCGTTTACGCACTGCAGTTGTCCAACACGTCTCACTTTTTAGGATACAGACTTGCGACCAAGATCGGTTTCAGGATGCAGACAAAGTACTTTAAAAATCGTACAACAAGTAGCAGCGTGGCTTTTGTGAGCGTGTTTGCGGGTGTGGAGGAGTGAAATGTGGCTGTGCAAGGTAAACTAATAGGTAAGTAAACTAATAGGTGATTAGTTCAGATACGAATACGAGCTATGGTGGTGGTTGGGCTCGCATCTTTTCAAAAGCAGGGGTTAACCCCTGCTTTTTGGTTTTTTTTGGCGCATGGCGAAAAAGGTGCTTGACTTTAGCACGTCGAATGTATATCTTATAAACTGTAAGGAAAAAGGAATTCGGCCAAGAAAAAATACTAATGGGGATCGGTTCAGATGCAAAAGTTTGACTTTACCAACGAATCGGATAACCGTGGGTTCTGGGAGGAGCTTATTGGTAGGGGGGTTCCACGAGTCAGTGGCCGAGGAGGGTATTACCTTCTCGGCATTATAGTTTTAATCTGGCTCTTAACGGGTATTTACATAATTGGGCCGGGGGCGCAGGGCGTGGTGCGAAGGTTTGGTAAAGTGGTTGCGGCCACCGGCCCAGGTATTCACTATCATCTGCCCTGGCCAATAGAGCGTGTAGACAAACCCAAGGTTATGGAAGTGAAGAGGGTAGAGATAGGTTTCAGGACCATCCATCCAGGTCCACCTGCCCGTTACAGACGAGTTCCGAAAGAATCCCTGATGCTTACAGGGGATGAGAACATAGTTGATTGCCAGATGATCGTCCAATACAAGATAAAAGATGCCGTAAAGTACTTGTTCAACGTGAGGGACGTCGAGGAAACGCTTAAAGACGCTTCTGAGGCTGCTCTCAGGCAGATCGTTGGGGATCATACGATCGATGAGGTGATGGTCACGGCGAGGTTTAAGGTCGAAGAGAAGGTGAGGCAGGTCCTGCAGGAGATAATGGATGGGTACATGGCAGGTGTGATGATAGCCAACGTTAAACTTCAAGAGGTCAGTCCACCTGAAGAGGTGAGGGATGCCTTTGACGATGTGGTCAGGGCTAAGGAGGACAGGAATAAATTCATCAACCAGGCGCGGGGATATTACGAGGACCTGATCCCCAAGGCCAGGGGCAAGGCGGAAAGATTGATGAGGGAAGCAGAGGCTTACAGGGAGGAGAGGATTAAAAGAGCTCAGGGGGATGCAGAAAGGTTTAAACAGGTATTAAGGGAATACCGCAAGGCTGAGAGCTTGACCGAGACAAGGCTATATATAGAGACAATGGAGGAGATCCTGCCCGGGTTACAGAAATATATCATTGAGACCGACCGCGGCAGCGGTCTGTTGAATATCCTGCAACTGCGTCAGGGCAAGACTGCCGAGGGAGACGGGAAATGAGAGGTTCAAGATCTCGTCGTAATGCCGCAATTATAATTATAACGATTATTGCGCTTGTTATCTTAAATTCCTGGCTTTTCACTGTTGATGAGACGGAGCAGGTAATCATAATCCAGATGGGTAGGTATGTTAGGACCATCAAAGAACCCGGCCTACATATGAAAGTCCCCTTTATCCAGAAGATACATCGCTATGATGACAGGGTGCTGCAGTATGACGCTGCCCCGGCAAGGGTCCTCACAAAGGACAAGAAGCACCTGATAGTCGACAATTATGCCCGCTGGAAGATCGAGGATCCGCTGAAATTCTACCAGACCGTGAGGAACGAAATCGGGGCACAGAGCCGGATAGACGACATTGTCTTCTCCGAATTAAGGGGTGAACTGGCCCTACATGATCTGTCCGCGATAATCTCTGTGCAGCGCGAAAGGATAATGGAAAAGGTTGCCGGAAAGTCCGATGAAAAGGCACGACAGTTAGGTATCAGGATAATAGACGTGAGAATAAAGAGGGCCGATCTGCCTGAAGAGGTGGCGCACAGTGTCTATGAGAGGATGAGGGCTGAGAGAGAGAGAATTGCCAAGAAATATCGCTCCGAGGGAAGAGAGGAGTCGGCGAAGATCGAAGCTCAGGCCGAAAAAGAGAAAACCATTATCCTGGCAGAGGCCTACAGGAAGGCACAGAAGATCAGAGGGGAAGGGGATGCTGAGGCAGTGAGGATCTATGCAGCGGCCTTCAGGAAAGATCCGGAATTTTATAGTTTTGTCCGCAGCCTTGAGGCTTACAAGAAGGCAATTGACTCAACGACGGTGATCGTCCTGCCTCCGGACATGGAGTTCCTCAAGTACCTGAGAGGGGGAGGTAGCCGTAAATGATTGTCCTGGAGAAGGGTAGGGGTTAATCCAGATTCGGGAAACGCTGAATGAACACCGGTGTTTTTTTCAGTGTTCAATTTACCGGATTTCGAGTGAAGATCGAGCTACGGGGGTGGTTGGGGGTTACATTTTTTTCAAAAGCAGGAGTTAACTCCTGCTTTTTTGTTTTTGGGCGCATGGCGAAAAAGGTGCTTGACTTTAACACAGTGAATGTATATCTTATAGACCTCAGGGAGGGGAATTCCGTTGAAGAAACAAGAAGATAGAGAGATACGGGAGAGGATTATTGAGAAGGGGAATCTACCCAGACACATAGCGATCATTATGGATGGCAACGGGAGGTGGGCGAGGCGGAGGGGGAAGGAGCGTATTGCTGGACACCAGGCTGGAATCGAAGCGGTGCGTGATACGGTTCGGGCTGCAGGCGAGTTGGGAATTGAAGTACTGACGCTTTATGCATTTTCATCCGAAAACTGGAACCGTCCTAAGAACGAAGTTTTTGCATTGATGCGGCTTCTGAGGGAGACCCTGGAGAAGGAGACAGAGGAGCTTAAAAAGAACAACGTCAGACTGAGGACGATTGGCAGACTTGACCGCTTACCAGCATTTACCCTACATGCTCTCAAAAAGGCAATCGAAAGGACCTCAGACGGCACTGGTCTGACCCTTGTGCTTGCCCTTAACTACGGTGGTAGGGGAGAGTTGGTGGATGCTGTGCGTCAGATCGTATCCGACGTCGAAAAGAGGAGATATGGGGTTGAGGCTGTTGATGAAGGGCTTATTTCGCGGTGCCTTTATACCTCTGGTCTGCCAGACCCCGATCTGCTTATCAGGACCAGCGGTGAGATGAGGCTAAGCAATTTCCTCCTATGGCAGATGGCCTACACCGAGATCTGGGTTACCGATGTTCTCTGGCCCGACTTCAGGAGAGAACACCTCTATCAGGCCATCGAAAGTTATCAGTCCAGGGAAAGAAGGTTTGGAAGGGTAATGGAGTAAAAGCCCTTGTCTGATAATACGAAAAGAGTTCTTGTTGCCGTAATACTCGCCCCGGTAGTTCTGGCTACGGCTAAGCGAGGTGGTTTATACTTCCTGATTTTTGTTGACCTTGTTATACTCTTTGGTATACATGAGTTTTTTCTATTGGAGAGGAGAAAGGGCAGAAGTCCTAACCGTTTTGTCGGGTCCTTTCTGGCTCTGGCGCTCAGTTGGGAGTTCTATTTTGGGAGGGGAGAATATATTGCCTTGACCCTCTCCTTCTCTGTACTTCTGATATTAGGGTCTGGGCTTTTGCGCAGGGGTCGTGGTTCGGCTCTGGCCGATATTGGGGCAGAACTTTTAGGTGTGCTTTATGTTGGGTGGTTGGGTAGTTTTCTTCTTGTAATCCGAGGCGATCCGGGCCGATCCGACCTGGGAAACCTGACAGTTCTGGTTATCCTCATGACCTGGAGCACCGACACCTTCGCCTATTTCACCGGACTCTGGGTCGGACGACATAAGCTTTTTCCACGGATAAGCCCAGCGAAATCCCTGGAAGGGTGTGTGGGTGGTCTGGTTGGGGCCTTGTTCGTAGCCTTTCTGGGGAGTCAGACCTTTGTCCGATTTGTCTCTCTGCCCAATTTAATTGCCCTTGGCACTTTGGTCGGAACCGGCGGACAGATTGGAGATCTGGTGGAATCATCCCTGAAGAGGGATGCCGGGGTTAAGGACTCCTCCAAGGTGATACCGGGCCATGGCGGAGTTCTGGATAGATTTGACAGTTTATTGTTTTCCGCGCCCCTTGCTTATCTATACATGAAGATCTCCGGGATAATCTAATTGTATAGGGATTTTCATATTTAAGCACTTGTAGGAGCGGCAGTTATGTAAGGTACAAAGTGACAAAAGCACAGAGGACAAGAAGAAATAGATTATGTGCCTCTGTGCCCCTTCGTGCCGAAGGCACGCTATGCTCAGGGAGGGAGGGTTTTGAAGAAGGTCGTGGTCCTTGGGTCCACGGGATCGATCGGTAGGATAAGCCTTGAAGTTCTGGAAGATTTTCCGGAAAGGTTCTCAATTGTAGGTCTGAGTGCAGGCAGAAATGCGGGACTCCTTTATGAACAGGCTTTGCGATACCGACCGCAGGTTGTTGCCCTGGATGACGAAAGCCTCGCCTCAGATCTGGCAGAGCGGTTGGCGACTTTCAACGTCAAGGTATTAGGAGGACCTGATGGACTTGCTGAGATTGCGGGGTTCCCGGGTAGTGATCTGGTTGTCAATGCTCTGGTAGGGGCCGTGGGGCTCATCCCAACCCTTAAGGCGATCGAGAGCGGAAAGACCGTTGCTCTTGCTAACAAAGAGGCCCTCGTCATGGCGGGGGGTATTATCACTGAGAAGGCCAGGGAATATGGTACAGACCTCATCCCTATCGATAGTGAGATGAGCGCTATCTGGCAGTGTCTCCACAGTTGCCAACCTACGCAAATAAGGCGGTTGATCCTTACAGCCTCAGGTGGCCCGTTTCTCAACCTGCCGAAGGAAGAGTTTCAGAGAGTGAGGCCCTCTGATGCACTGATGCATCCCACCTGGCAGATGGGCAAGAAGATCACGGTTGATTCCGCGACTTTGATGAACAAGGGACTGGAAGTGATTGAGGCTCACTGGTTTTTTAATATGCCTCCCTCTAAAATAGATGTGGTCATCCACCCTCAGTCGGTCGTTCATTCATTAGTAGAACTGGTTGATGGATCCATCCGGGCTCAGTTAAGCGTTCCGGATATGAGACTGCCGGTGCAATATGCCCTCACATTTCCTGAGAGGTTTGAATCCTGCACTCAGAAGATGGACTTTTCTTCTAACATGATGCTCAGTTTTAGCCCACCTGACCTTGAGAAGTTCGGAGCCCTTAGATTGGCCTATTCTGCAGCGAGTTCAGGTGGCACAATGCCTGCGGTGCTTAATGCAGCAAACGAAGTGGCAGTTGAGGCCTTTCTCGAAGAACGGCTCCCTTTCACTTCGATCCTGAAAGTGGTCGAAAGGGCCATGGAGGAACACCCTGTAATTGCTAAGCCTTCCCTTGACGACATCTTGGGAGCCGACTCGTGGGCACGCCGGGAAGCAGAGAGGTTGGTCAGGTTGGAGTCGTAGAGGATTAAGGATAAAGGATAAAGGATTGAACTTGCCATTTTCTATTT
>DTYK01000280.1 GCA_012961925.1 Candidatus Latescibacterota bacterium | reverse complement strand
GAGCTGGTTGAATACGGGAGAAGGATTGCCGAGAAAGGATTGGTGGTGGGGCCTGGAGGAAACACCAGTGTCCGGTTTGGGGATGTGGTGTACATGAAGGCCTCGGGCATAGCCTTTGAGGAGGCGGGAGAGACCGACTACATCGGTGTAGATCTGAGGACCGGTGAGGTGGTGGATGGGGATTTGAAGCCGACAGCGGAGATCCTGATGCATCTTGGCTGTTACAGGATCAGGGATGATATCGGGGCTGTTGTGCACGCCCATCCTCCTGTTGCGACCGCTGTGGGCATGCAGGGCCAGACCCTGAAGCCCTTCACCCCCGATTTCGTGGCGTTTGTCGCAACTGATGTTCCGGCCATAGGGTATGTGGTCCCTGGTGGCAGAGAGCTGGCAGAGGCGGTCGGACGGGTGATAAAGGATTACAACGGGGTGTTATTGGGTAACCATGGCCTGTTGACGGTGGGCTACAATCTGAAGGAGGCCTATTACAGGACCCTTCTGATTGAGGATGCCTGTAAGACCCTAATTGCGGCCAGGTGCCTGGGAAGGATGCGCTTCTTCACACCCGAAGAGGTGAAACAGGTGGAGGGCCTCAAGGTTGAGGCCTACAGGAGGTCGCTGCTAAGAGGCGACAGAGAAAAGAGGTGAGGCGAGGGAGAGAAATCTATTGACTTCCTTCCCGGCAATGGTTATATTTAACCAATCGGTGTGTAACCAAATGGTGACTGACCGATTGGTTAGGAGGAGATAGTAGTGGAGAATCCTTTTGTTTATGGGCAGTCGGTTCTTGGGGATGCGTTTACTGATCGAAGGCGGGAGATAGACTATCTGTTTCACGAACTACAGTCTTCGGCCCGTATCTTTCTCATCTCTCCTCGCCGTTATGGTAAAAGTTCCCTTTTGCAGGTTGTTAAACAAAAACTGGTGCAAGATGGTCTATTGGTGGCATATGTGGATTTATATAAGATCGCATCGATGAATCAATTTGCCGATGCTTATGCTTCGGCTATTTTGAATGCTGCGGATACAAAGATTGAAAGGGCAATAAAGGCTGTTCTGGAGATGCTCGTTCGATTGAGGCCAAAGATCGCTATTGAATCGACAGGGGTAGCTTCCGTTACGTTGGACTATTCATTCCAATCGAAGGAGACGTGGCAGGAGTTGGAAGAGGTTTACCAACTACCGGAAAGGATCGCCCGGAAGAAAGGAACTCGATTTGTGGTCATGCTGGACGAATTTCAAGAGGCTTCGATCATTGGGGGCGATGTCCTTGAAAAACAATTGCGAGCGGTGGTTCAGACCCACACTGAGGTGAGTTATGTCTTTGCCGGGAGTAAACGACATCTGCTTTATGAGATGGTCCATGACGAGAAGAGGCCTTTTTATCGTATGGGGGAGATTTTCAATCTGGGAAAGATTCCTGAATCCGAGATGGCAGATTTTGTGCTGGACAGATTTTCACGGACTGGGTATAAAGTTGAACTTTCGACTGTGGAACAGATTATCAACAAAATGAGGAATATCCCCTATAATGTCCAGCTTCTCTGCCATCGCTTGTGGGCGCAGACAAGGGATAGGAAAGTTATTACAGATGAGGATGTGGCATTGGCCATTAGGAGTTTAGTCTACACCTACGAGGCAATTTTCGGAGAATTGTGGGATAATCTGACGGTCTACCAGAAGAGATTGTTGCGGGCGATCGCTTTGAGCAAGGGGAGGAATCTCTTTTCGTCCGAAGTTATTGTTAGGTATGGCCTGGAAACCTCGTCTTCTGTGAGTAAGGGGCTATCATTACTGCAGAAGAAAAATCTTATAGAAAGGCACGATGATCACTACGAATTCAATGATATCTTCTTTGAAAGATGGATTTTGGAGAGAGGTTAGGATGTATCTCGTATCCGGCAGCAAAATTTGGAGGCCTCTCTGCGTAGCTACGAGACACGACTCAGAAGATCTCTGATAAATGTCTTGACAATGCCTTATGAATGGTTTATTCTTGTAGCGTAGGGTTGAACACCAAAGAGAGATTTACAGGTAGGCGGGTTGTTCCAAGGATAATATAGACGGGGCGGTGAAGCACGGGTCCAAATACCGGATATGAGGTTGGAAAAATCTGGGGCGTCAGGACAAAGGGAACCTACCCTTGCCAATCCAGCTTG
>DTYK01000279.1 GCA_012961925.1 Candidatus Latescibacterota bacterium | reverse complement strand
TCGTGGGCACGCCGGGAAGCAGAGAGGTTGGTCAGGTTGGAGTCGTAGAGGATTAAGGATAAAGGATAAAGGATTGAACTTGCCATTTTCTATTTTCTGTTTCCTATTTTCTAACTCTGAGGCAAGAGTGGTCGGTTTGTAGTCGATGGATTCCTCAGATGAAAGGTTGCAAATATATTTGTGTGATTGAGGAAAGATGACTACCATTGTTGTGACAGTCTTTGTTATTGGCCTTATAATCTTCGTTCATGAGCTGGGCCATTTTTTAGTGGCGAAGAAGGTAGGAGTCAAAGTAGAACGGTTTTCATTGGGGTTCCCCCCAAAGATGATCGGTAAGAGGATAGGTGAGACCGAGTACTGTGTTTCATGGATCCCCTTCGGTGGCTATGTCAAGCTTGCTGGTCAATCGGACATCGGTGAACCTGAGCTTCAAGGCGAACCCTGGGAGTTTCCTTCAAAATCCTTGCCTGCCAGAATGGGGATTATTGCGGCTGGCCCGGGGATGAATTTCCTCTCGGCCTTTCTGCTCTTTTCTGCAATAGTGTTATTCGAAGGTTTAGCAACCTATAACACCACCCGCGTTGGAGAAGTCCAGGAAGGCTCACCGGCCCAGTCGGCCGGTATAAGGGTGGGTGACAGAATAATCTCTGTGGACGGAAAGCAGGTCAAGGATTGGGATGAAATACTCAGACGTACACATGTGGAACGAGGACGACCAATCCGTATTGAGTTAGAGAGGAATGGCGAGGTCCAGCAGGTTAACTTGATGCTCGATAGTGACACCGAGGTGTTGGGAATAGCACCGTATATTGAACCTCGGGTCGGATCAGTGGCCAGGAATAGTCCAGCCGAGAGGGCCGGGATCAGAAAAGGGGATCTGATCATAGCTGTGAATGGCCAGAAGGTTCAACAATGGGCGGATATGGCCCGAAAGGTACATTCTCTTCCGGGTGAAACGATCACCCTGGAATGGGAACGGGGCGGCGAGCACCTTACCGCAACACTTACGACCGACATAAGAGAGGATTTTAGCAAGAGCGGTGGGACAGCCAGATACGGGGTGATTGGTATAAGTCTGGCCTATGACAAGAAGAAGGTCGGTCCGTTGCGGGCAGTCCAAATTGGGGCCTGGCAGACCGCGATGGTGACCTATATGATCCTGAGTTTCGTCAAGGGCTTGATCACGGGAGAGGTTTCACCGCGGCTTCTGGGCGGTCCTGTGATGATTGCCCAGTTAGCCGGGGAGAGTGCACGCTGGGGAGTAGAAAGGCTTCTGAACTTCACAGCCTTTCTGAGTGTGAACCTGGGGCTAGTCAATCTCTTTCCGATCCATATCTTGGACGGCGGACTCCTTCTCTTCCTGGCCATTGAAGCCATCATAAGACGACCGATCCCGAGAAGGCTGAGGATGGTCTCGCTCAGGATAGGGCTGGCACTGATCATCATCCTGATGCTCTATGTCACAATAAACGATATCACCCGATGGATTCGTTAGAGTGAAAGGGGAAAGCAGAGGGGGTTCTTTTGGAGGCGACGCTTTTAATTATCAAACCCGATGCAATAGCAAGGGGAGTGGCAGATCATATCATCCGAAGGGTCGAGAACGAGGGCTTCAAGATCCTTGCCAGGAAAAGACTGCGTCTGTTGAGGGAAGAGGCCGAGGGTTTATACGCTCCCCATCGTGGCAAACCTTTTTTTGATGACTTGGTGGAGTTCATGACCTCTGGAGAGGTGTTTGCGTTGATTCTTCAAAGAGAGAGGGCTGTTGATGGTTTGAGGCAGCTAATTGGGGCTACTGACCCTGCTCAGGCTGCGGAAGGGACAATACGTAGGCAATTTGGAACATCGAAGACCAGAAACGCTGTTCACGCATCGGATTCCTCAGAGAGTGCACAGAGAGAGATAAAGTTCCTCTTCAGGGAGGGTGAATGGCTCGCATATTGAAAAAGCAGGTATTGGCACCAGGCACTAAACTGTTCATGTTGGATGTGCCTCATATTGCGAAGAAGGCGCAACCAGGCCAGTTTGTAATACTCCGTAGTTGTGAAGAGGGCGAGAGGATCCCCCTTACCATTGCTGACTACAACCAGGATGTGGGAACGATCACGGTCATCTTTCAAGAGGTCGGCAGGTCAACAGAAAAGCTCGGTAGCTTAGAGGAGGGGGATGACGTCCTTGATGTGGTTGGACCTCTTGGTCGCCCCAGTGAGATCGGGAACTTCGGGACCGTTGTCTGTATAGGGGGAGGTGTCGGTACAGCGGTGGTATACCCTATTGCCAAAGCCCTGAAAAAAGCGGGCAACAGG
>DTYK01000278.1 GCA_012961925.1 Candidatus Latescibacterota bacterium | reverse complement strand
TCAAAGTGGTCTTCTATAGACCGTTTCTTACGGCCGGTTACGAAGAGTATCTTTCTGACGTTCTGGGCGACGAGCTCTTCAACCACATATTGGACTACGGGTTTTCTCCCGACGGGGAGCATCTCCTTGGGCTGCGATTTGGTGGCGGGAAGGAGCCGGGTACCCAGCCCCCCGACCGGAATAACTGCTCTTTCAACGGGCATTTGTTCCCTCCTTTTCGACGACCTGAATGGGTGGATCGAGCTAATTTGCCGGCTGAAATCCTGTTTGGCTGATTAGAAAAAAGGCAAGAGGTGGTTTATAGCTGCCTTCACAAGGCAACTTCTCACCTGCATTTTTCATTTTGCCGGCCAGGAATCGAGTGTAATTCAGGGTTGTCTTTTTGCCTCGATGATATCAACAAGGGCTCTCAGACCGAGGAGATAACTTCTGGCTCCGAAGCCGCTGATCTGGCCGGCACATACGGAGGCGATTATGGAACGGTGTCTGAAATCTTCCCGGGAATAGATATTGGAAAGATGTACCTCGACCGTTGGCAGTCTCACCGCGGCGATGGCATCTCTGAGGGCTATGCTGTAATGGGTGAGGCCGCCGGGGTTTATCAAGATTCCATGGGCCCAGTCCATCGCCTCCTGCACCCAGTCGATGATCTCCCCCTCATGGTTAGATTGAAGGATCCTCACCTCAATCCCTAACTCCTGGGCCAGCTCCTGGATGGATCGGTTGGCCTCCTCAAGGGTTATGGTTCCATAAACATCCGGTTCCCTGAGGCCGAGCAGGTTCAGGTTTGGACCGTGAACTACCAGGATCTTAGCCATAAGCTCCCCCATTGTTTGGTTTGAAAACTGCCGATAATCCTGTTGTGCTCTCCCTTTTGGTGATACTCTCTGGCAAAGAATGGGTATCTGCAGCAGATATGGTATCTACCAGGTACATGGGTCAATCGCCTCGCCATTCCAATATTTTTCCTGAAGGTCCAGTGATCTGTCGTGTATTGGTCGCGGTAATCCCATAGCGCGCCGGCCCAACTTGTCCAGATAGGACTTCACAGGGCAACAACTTCCAATTCATAAATATTAGTTTGTTCCTGCAGGCGGCGGAGTTCTTCAACTTTGGCTTGCAAACGGTCGAGATAAGCGACGATGCGACGCTGTTCCTCCAAAGATGGCAGTGGTTCATCGGTTTTTATCCCCTTTTTAAGCCATTTGGCGTCTTTGGCGTGTTTGTGACGTCTTGAGAATATAACTTGTCCCCTTACCTGTAGTGCCAATTTGCTGAAATATCGCTTTACTAACCAAATCTGAGAGGTCCCGTGTTGCCGTTCTTGCTGAAACCTCACAAAATTGCTGATATTCCTTGTTTGTGATGTTTTCCTTTTCTTTCACATACACCACTGCCTTGATTTGCCGCTAGTTCAGGCCAAGTTTCCTTAGATATTACTCAGTTAAAATATCTTTCCTGAAGATTATGCGGAAACTACATCCATCATCTATGAAATCAGGTTCAGGTAATTCAGATTTACGACATTCTTCCAAGATCTTTAAGGTTCCTCCACCCCAGCGCTCTATATAGCCAGCATAGAAAAAAACATCTCGGCGATTTTGCGATTGCGGGGAATGGACTCATGTTCGCTCTTCAGTTTTTCAGGATTGAGGGACTCAGGGAGCTTGCCCGAGTTCCATACCATCACTCTATCGTCATAAATCCTAACCTGGCTGAGGACACTGCTCAAATAATCCCTGGAACAAACAGCATTTATCACTGCTTCCCCCAAGGCATCCAAAGAGGTCACGGATGAAGCCAAAATCCTTTGGCGTAGGTGTCTCCCCCAGGGTGCTTACATCTAATCCCACACTGCGATTGATGGCATCGAGTTTCTGATAAAGTCTCTCCAGAATCCCAAGAAGGGATTCTAATGCATTCTCAGGGAAGAAATTGTAGAGGTGCACCAGGGGATGGGGTGATTTGAGACGGTCTATCCTTCCAACCCTCTGAATAAGGCGAACAGGATTCTACGGGAGGTCATAATTTATTACTGTATCGGCATCCTGCAGGTTCTGTCCTTCAGAGAGCACGTCGGTTGAGATAAGGATCTGGAG
>DTYK01000277.1 GCA_012961925.1 Candidatus Latescibacterota bacterium | reverse complement strand
TATTAAAGCTTATAATGGTATGAAGGTTAAAAGGGTTGGGGTAGTTCAGGAGGCTAAGGGAACCATAAGCCACAGGATCTTCATAGATATCCAATCCACTTGAGGAGGCCTCAAATAGTACCTCGAGGGTGACCATCCCACCCCAGTTCCGGCGTACCGTCAGCACCCTGCTGGCCAGATCGAAATCCCAGGTACTTTCCTCCAAACTCCGGCCGTCCACCCGCACATCATAAACATCATCCCGAGCAGAATAGAGCCTGACCGGATAACCGCCGGGTCGGGCATAAAGCCCCAGCCTAAGAAGGGACGCTGCTGTCCCTTTCTCCTGTTCTTGAATCAGGGTTGCCCCATAGACGAAGATATTACCGTCGGGGCGGATGCCAAGGTCATCATTATCCATCAGGCCAGGAAGCCTCTTATAATACTCCCGATAATGGCGCACGGACTTGTGGTGGAGCGGTGTGATCTGGGCAATCCTCTCTACATCATACCCTAGATGGGGAAAGAGGAAGAATTCGTAGCTCCAGACCTGTTCCGAATCATACTCGACATCCCGTTCGTTATGAAGGATATACAGCCTCAGCTCTCTTGCGGTCCTGGTGACGGTATCAATACCTGTGGGGTGATAGACCGTTATGCCGAGGGTGCCGTAAATCGAGTCTCTACGACGCATATCCCAGGTGGAGCCGTTGATACTATAGACGCCCCCACCCGGTCTGTAAGGAGGCAGTTTCAGGCTTACAAAGAGATGCTTGATATGCACCCCGTCCCTTGTCGGAGAAATCTGGCCGCCGACCACCAACTTGTCACTATCCTCGAAGACCTTATACCAGAGCCTGTTCTCCAGGGAGTTGACCTCCCAGCCCACCTTACCCACCATGTAGTCCTGCCCGGAGAGAGTCCTCGCATATTTATGGAGCGCCGGGCTGAAGTTCTCCTGAGGTAAGGGAGTCAGGTCGATGGACTCTCCTTCCATGACCGCTTTGACGGATAGATCGAACACCTGTGGATCACGGGAGCTGTTCTGTGACCGAGGAAGGGAGAGGGCCCTGTATCTGAAAAGCTCCTGCGAAGTGATGTAGTTGTTGCTTGCCTGGGGGTAGTTCCATGAGAAATCAGCCAGGCCGCACTGCCTGCCGCCCCAACTGGCCACACAATAGTCCTCCGACTCAACCACATCATAATGTCCCTCATTGAACAGGGCCTGGTTAAAGGCATCGAAGGTATCCACATCCCCATGATCTAAATAGTAGTACATCTCCATACCATATTTTGTGCCTCCTTTGAGGTAGAGGGATTCGTTGTCCGATTTGCCGAACCAGTTCCACTGTGCCTCTACGAAACCCCCGCCCGGTGCGCTGTGTATCCCTGAATTCTGATAGGAGATTGTCTCTCTCTGGTTGGGAGTGACATAGGTGACCAGAACCCCCATGACGATGTCCGAGTCATCATCATGCCATATTATCGCCGGATACCTTGTACTGTAACCATTATCTATCGCCGTGAACATGGAGTGCTGAATGTATCCGGCCGGGTATAAGGCGACCCGGTCAGCCAAGGTATTTAGCAGCTCCCCCTGGTAGTCCACAATATAGCCATCGTCCATCTCATCGGTAAACATCGCACATTGCTGGGCATTGGCGTACACCCCGCTCCTCTCAACCTCTCTCTCGACATAGAGGATAAAGTATGGCACATCCCTTAAGAACCTGTACTCCCAGCGGGTGTCGATGAAAGGCGTATCCCAGATGACCCTGACTATCGCTGCCTCTTCGCCCTCCACCAGGATCTCAGTTGTGACCTCTCCATAGTAGGCCGGTGTCTTCTGGCTCTCCCGCGACCCATCCCGGTACTGGATGGCAAACTCCGGGTAGACGAGACTATAGTCCTGGTAGTGTGAAGCAAGATCTATACCACTGCCTGCCAACCTGATCTCCGTCATCATTCCCGATGCCTTGCTGATAACGGCCGAAAAGCTTCCGTTGTCTATTAGGATCCCATCACCGGTCTGACTCAGCATTGAGGACTTCCCAGGAGAGGTGTAGCCCAGAAGAAACAGAAAAACGAGTGACCATTGTAAAGGAAAGAACCTCCGACCACTGACCTGACCCATAGGACCCGTACCTCCGGTACATCAAGCATTTAAGGTTTTTTGTCTTCTTCTCTCAAATAAACGTTGCTTACAAGCAAGCTAATTTTTATTTACTTAGCTCCAGATTCGAAAACGCCGAATGAAACTTCCTTCGGCGTTCAATTTCCCAGATATGGGCTAACTTCTAAGATACATCCTTTACTGCTGGATGTCAATTAGAAAATCATCCATCTCCTTCAGCATACTTTTGGAAGGGCATAGCATAGGATGAACTGCCCTTGGTTTGGGGCTGAAGATTTCGCTATATTAAGGCTTGAAGTTGGCCGTCTAATCTGCTATATTGTACACGAGATGGTGGAATCAATCCTTTATGAGAAGCTTTCGGGGGCAAGGGTCAGATGCGGAGTCTGCCAGAGGAGATGCCTTATCTCCGAAGGAAAAATGGGCTATTGCCACACCCGGTTAAACTCCAAAGGGAGACTTTACACCCTGGTCTACGGAGAGGTCTCTGCACAACACATAGCGCCCATCGAGATCAAACCCCTTTTCCATTTCTACCCTAACAGCCGCGCCTTCTCGCTCGGTACCTTAAGTTGCAATTTCAGGTGCATAGGCTGCCAGAACTGGCACATCGCCCACAGCGATCCGGGAGTCGGGAGGACAGAATATGTTTCGCCGGAGGAGTCCGTCCGTCTTGCCAGGCAATACAACTGTCAGGGGCTATCGTGGACGTATAACGAACCGACGATCTGGCTGGAATACACCATCGACGGGGCAAGACTGGCTAAAGAAGAGGGACTTTACACGACCTATGTGACAAACGGCTTCATGACCCCAGAGGCTCTGGACCGGATAGGTCCCTATCTGGACGCCTTCAGGGTCGATATCAAGGGGTTCAGGAACGATTTCTACAGGGAGATCGCCAACGTCGGGGCTTTCAAAGGGATCTTGGAGGTGACCAAGAGGGCAAAGGAGAGATGGGAGATGCATGTAGAGGTGGTGACCAACATTATCCCCGGTTATAATGATGACGAGGGTCAGCTCAGGGATATCGCCAGGTGGATCAGGGATGATCTCGGAGAAGATACACCCTGGCATGTGACCAGGTTCATCCCCCACCTGAAGCTCTCAAATCTGCCTCCCACACCTGTTGAGACCCTTGAATCCGCAAGGCAGATGGGGATGGAAGAAGGACTTCGTTTCGTGTATCTCGGGAACGTGCCAGGACATCCTAGCGAAAACACCTATTGCTATAGCTGCGGGAAGTCAATTATCGAGCGGCATAACTGGATGGTATTGAGCTTCTCAATTGAGAAGGGTAAATGCAGGTACTGCGGGGTAAAGATCCCGATTGTCGGCCACTACGTCGGGGTTAAAGGTCAGCACGACGAGTCATAGGAGGTCCGAAATGTCCGTAATCTTAACACTCAAGCCCGTCATCTGCATGGTGTTCGTTCTCCTCTCTCCTGTGCTGGTGGTTGAAGCGCAGTCTCAGCAGAGGTACAGCATCGAGCGATATCTGAACATCCGCTGGGCGAGCAGACCCACCTTTTCACCAGACGGTGAGCAGTTGGCCTTCCTGACCAATATAACAGGTGTAGCACAGGTCTGGCGGATTGACGCTCTGGGAGGGTGGCCGGATCAACTAACGTTCTTCGAGGACCGGGTCAGGTTTGTTAAGTGGTCACCCACGGAGGACCTGCTTGTGTTTGGAAAGGATGTAGGTGGCAACGAAAGGACACAGCTTTACCTGATGCCTTCTACCGGTGAGAGCATCACAGATCTTTCAAGCTATCCTGAGGCCATTCACAGCTTCGGCGGTTGGTCTCACGATGGTGAGTGGATCGCCTTTGCCTCCAACCGGCGGGATCCCGCCTTCTTCGATGTCTACATACAGAACATCAGGACCGGGGAGGTCAGACTGGTTTATCAGCAGGATGGCAGCAATTTCGTCTCCGGATGGTCACCTGACGACCGATACCTCATCATCTGGCGGTTCAACTCCAGCTTCGACCAGGATCTCTTCCTCCTTGAGCTGGAATCGCAAAATGTGGTCCATCTGACGCCTCATGAAGGGCTTGTGCGCTATTCCGGCATCAACTGGACACCGGATAGTAAGGGCATCTATCTCATCACTGACAGAGATCGTGACTTCATGAACCTGGCCCACATCGACCTCAGGTCTCGGAAACTCACCTACTTAGAGGATACTGATTGGGATGTGGAGGGGTTGGTGGTATCGGAGGACGGCCGGTTTATGGCCTATGTGCTCAACGTAGATGGGTACTCGGAGCTGAAAATTAAGGACCTCGAAACCGAGCAGACGTTGCCAACACCACCCTTGCCGAAGGGGATAGTTGCACGTTTGACCTTCTCCCCGGATGGTATGAAATTGGCCTTTACCATCACTGGACCCCGCCACAACGCAGATGTCTGGGTCTGGGAACTTGATAAGAGAAGGCTGGTTCAGGTTACCCACAGTTCCCGGGCCGGCATCCCCCAGGAGACCTTCGTAGAGCCGATGCTCGTCCATTACGAGACCTTCGACGGAAGGAGGATACCCGCCTTTTTCTATCTGCCAAAAGGTGCTGAGGAGTCAGACAGGGTGCCGGCTATTGTCCACATCCACGGTGGGCCTGAAGCTCAGGAGCGGGTCTGGTTCAACCCGATCTTCCAGTACTTTTTGCACCGGGGTTATGCGATCTTCTCCCCAAATGTTCGAGGGAGCACGGGATATGGTAAGGCCTATACGCATCTGGACGATGTCCGGCTGCGGGAGGACTCGGTGAAGGACATCGCCTATGCGGTTAGATATCTGAAAGCTTCTGGCTATGTCAATCCGGGTAAGATTGCTGTGATGGGTGCCAGTTATGGGGGTTATATGGTTCTGGCGGCCCTGACGAAATACCCTGATCTGTGGGCAGCCGGGGTTGACATCGTCGGAATAGCCAACTTCAAGACCTTCTTACAGAACACCGGTCCATATCGGAGGAAGTGGCGGATCGCCGAATATGGAGATCCTGTAAAGGATGGCGACTTCCTGGAGAAGATCTCACCCATCCATCACGTGGAGAAGATTAAGGCGCCGTTGATGGTTATCCACGGGGCCAATGACCCCCGTGTGCCCAGGTCCGAAGCAGACCAGATCGTGGAGGAGATCAGGAGACGCAATGGTGTCGTAGAATATCTTCTGTTCCAGGACGAGGGGCATGGCATCGCCAAACTACACAACCGCATCAAGGCCTACACACAGGTGGCAGATTTTCTCGACAGGTACCTGAGGTGATAGGTAGGCTCATGACAGCGGAGATGGCGTACTTGGGAAAGTAGCAACCGAGCCGGTTGTGCTTTTCCGCGGCGCTCGTCAGGCATTTCGCAACTTCATCCAGCCGCTCCTTCTTGAGGATCAGGAAGTCGGGAGATACACGCCATCGGCCAGGTGAACTACTTCCTTGCGGTGTTCGAAGGTCTTCTCCTCCTTGCCGAGGACCAACTCCCGGTAACCGTCCACGAGGGCCACCCCGTTGTCCGGCGTGATGAGCCGTTTGAGGAAAGCCAGGGTCAGGCGGTCTTCCGGGCGAATCGATGGAACGGCCGGAGCAGAGGAGGAAGCGCTTCTCCTACCGCCTGATCTCCCGCTTTGAAGCGTGGTCGTGTAGAAGAGTCCCGTTCCCGGAATACCCACCGTGGCCCGTTTGCCCCCTGCCTGCGCCGTGCCCTGCGCGGCAGGCAGGTCGGACCGACGGTGAACTTCGCCCCATGCCTGTCTGCATGCGGCTCGCCCGCACAGACAGGCGGCCCGAACGAGAGGGAAGCCCCCGACTTGCTCAAGTTCAGGGTCACACCCGGTGCGATCCTGATTCGTCTTCAGAAGCGGAAGCTCATGATCCGCCTCCCTTCGCCGCTGGC
>DTYK01000276.1 GCA_012961925.1 Candidatus Latescibacterota bacterium | reverse complement strand
TTTCCTCCTGTCCACAACCCTTTTAGCTTTACCTGCCGTCCTTTCCAGGGTTTTTGGCTCGACGAGTTTTATCCGGGCAGACAGCCCGATGGCGGTCTCTATCTTCTCCTTTATTTCCTCTTCGAAACGATGGAGTATCCTCATCTCATCGAAAAAGATGCTCTCGGACACCTCGACCCATATCTCTAACTGGTCAAGCCCCTTCTTACGATCCACAATTATCTGGTAATGCGGTTCTGTCCCCTCAATCTCCATCAATACGCTCTCTATCTGGGAAGGAAAGACGTTAACGCCGCGTATTATCAGCATATCGTCGGTTCTGCCGCTAACACGCTCCATCCTTGCTGTCGTGCGCCCGCACTTACAGGGTTCCCGGGAAAGACTCGTTATATCCCTGGTCCGGTACCTTATCATTGGAAGTGCCTCTTTGGTAAGCGTTGTGATGACAAGCTCGCCTCTGCTCCCTTCGGGCAGGACAACCCCCGTTTCAGGATCGATTATCTCGACGATGAAGTGATCCTCTGCTACATGGAGCCCGTTTTTTTCCTGACATTCCCCTGCCACACCCGGCCCCATCACTTCGCTAAGCCCGTAGTTATCAGTGGCACTGATATGAAGCCGTTTCTCTATCTCGCTTCTTATACTCTCCGACCAGGGCTCGGCCCCGAACAGTCCTACCCGTAAGGCAAGATCCCTCGGATCAACCCCCATCTCCTCCATCGTCTCGGCCAGGTAAAGGGCATAGCTGGGGGTACAGACCAGGCCTGTGGTGCGGTAGTCTCTCATTATCATAATCTGCCGCCTTGTGTTCCCACTGGAGGCAGGGATAACCGTTGCCCCGATCGTCTCAGCACCGTAATGCAGGCCGAAACCGCCGGTGAATAGTCCATAGTCGAAGGCGATCTGAATCACGTCATCCTTTGTGACGCCGCCTGCGGTCATTATCCGGGCAACAACCTCACCCCAATGTCTTATATCATTCGCCGAATAACCCACCACGATCGGCTTACCCGTGGTGCCAGAGGAGGAGTGGATACGGACAATCTCCCGCAAGGGTACGGCAAACATACCGTAAGGATAATTATCCCTGAGATTCTCCTTTGTGGTGAAAGGAACCCTTGCCAGATCCTCGATCGACCCGATCTTTTCAGGCACAACACCGTGTTCCTTGAAAAGTCGATGGTAGAAAGGGACGTTTTTGTAAGCCCGGTTCAATGTCGACTGAAGCCGTTCTATCTGGATCTGTTCCAGTTCCTCCCTGGGCAGTGTCTCCATCTCTGGGTTCCACATCGCCATCTAAACCTCCATATATGAACTTTTCGGTATCACTCGAAGAATCCCTTCCGTCCCTTGCCCAGATATGCGCGTTTCACCTCTCTGTTTTCAAGAAGTTCAGCGCTTGGCCCTTCGATGATGATCTTACCGGTCTCTAAGACATAGCCACGATCTGCCAGGCTCAGAGCCATCCTGGCATTCTGCTCAACAAGTAGGATTGTGGTACCCCCTTCCCTCAGGTCTTTTATTACCTCGAATATCTCTCTGGCCACCATCGGTGCAAGGCCCATTGAAGGCTCATCGAGCAGGAGAAGCTTGGGTCTGGACATCAATGCCCTCCCGATGGCGAGCATCTGTTGCTCACCACCGCTCAGAGTCCCGGCCAGGTTTGACGCCCTCGCCTCCAGGAGAGGGAATAGTTGAAAGACGTATTCGATATCCTTTTGGATCTGAGACCTGTTCGATCTTCTGTATCTCTGGTAGGCACCGAGGCGGAGGTTGTCGATAACCGTGAGAGGGCCGAACAACTGCCTCCCTTCCGGAACGTGGGAGATCCCCAGCCGGACAATCTGGTCCGGGGCCAGGTCTGTCAGCCGGGTGCCGTTGAAGCGGATCTCCCCGTCCAGCACATCCAGTAACCCGGAGATCGAACGTAATATGGTGGTCTTGCCAGCACCATTCGCGCCGATCAAACAGACGATCTCCCCGGGGAGGACGTGGAGAGAGATGCCCTTTAAGGCCTGAACACGGCCATAGTAAGCGTTCACATTTCTCATCTGTAGCATTTTAAGGCCCTTCACCAAGATAGGCATTGATCACCTGCTGGTCGTTCTGAACTTCAACAGGAGTCCCTTCCGCGATCTTCTTACCATAATTTAGCACAACGATCTCATCGGAGATATCCATCACAAGCTCCATATCATGTTCTACCAGCAGAATGGTTGTGCCGTGTTCACGGATCTTAAGGATCAGATCCGCCAGAAGGCCTGCTTCGAACGAATTGAGCCCGGCCGCGGGTTCATCGAGCAGGAGCAGCTCGGGATCTGTGGCAAGTGCCCTTGCCAGCTCCAGGAGCCTCTGCTGTCCAAAAGGGAGGTTTACAGCTAAGTCCTGAGAGGAGGAATCGAGTCCGACAAAATTGAGTCGCTCCATTGCGGCAGTATGGATAGCCCGTTCCTCGGACTTCGTCCTTGGCAGGCGCAGTGCGGAGCTCAATAAACCGGAGACCGTCCTGGGATGACGCCCCACCATAACATTCTCCAGAACCGTCATGTTGTCGAATAACTGGACGTTCTGGAACGTCCTTGAAATGCCCTTTGCTGCTATCTCATGCGGCTTAAGACCGTTGATCTCACTGTTCTTGAACCTTATCTCACCAGCAGTCGGAGAGTCAACGCCTGTGATGAGATTGAAGATGGTGGTCTTTCCGGCGCCATTGGGCCCGATAATGGCCTTGATCTGCCCTCTTTGTACCCTAAAGCTCACATCCGAAACGGCTACAAGGCCGCCGAACCTCTTCACCAGATTTCTGACCTCTAAGATAGATTCCATTGACCTCTTATACGTTCTTTCAGGATAGCTTCGCCTGGGCCTTCAAGCTCCTTTTCTCTTGAGCCCCTTTAAGCCTGTCTATCAACCCGATCAACCCTTCCGGTGTGAAGACCATTATCAGAAGCAGCACAAATCCATAAACCAGAATATCGTAATCCCTGAAGTTCCTGAGCAGCTCAGGTAAAAGGCCTAATAAAAAGGTTCCCACAAGGGCGCCCCACACGCTGGACATCCCTCCGACAACGACCATAGTCACCACAAGGATCGAGAACTTCAGGTCAAATGAGCTCGGACTGATAAAGGTGACGAAATGGGCGTAGAGACTTCCCGCCATCGACGCATAGATAGCGCTGAGGACGAAGACCTGGATCTTGTGTTTGGACGTGTTCACGCCCATTGCATTGGCTGCCAGTTCACTCCCATGTATGGACCGAAGGGCACGTCCTACCCGGGAATTGATAAGGTTCAGGGAGAAAATAAGCACCAGGATGACCAGGGACCATACAAGACAATAACGTGAGATCTGACTTTCTATCAAAATGCTTCCGAGCTGGATCCTTGGGATCTCCCCGAAGCCGGATGGGCCGCCTGTAAACTCGACGGAGGCGTTGAGGATGATATAGACTATCTGGCCAAAACCCAGAGTTGCCATGGCCAGATAATGACCTTTCAGTCTCAGTGTGGGTATCCCGATTAAAAAAGCAACACAGGCGGTTAGCAGGATGGCAGTGAAAAAAGCAGGCACGGGAGCAAAACCCGCTTTTGTGGTGAGGATGCCAGAGGTGTAAGCTCCTGTGGCGAAAAAGGCAGCGTGCCCCAGAGAGATCTGGCCGGCATAACCCATAAGCAGGCTCAGGCCTATGGTAATAAGACTGTAAAGGCCTATAAACACCATAACGCCGATGTAATAGGGATTCCTCATGAATAAGGGCAAAAGCACTAAACCCCCTACGAGAACCCCTAACGAAATGCGATTCTTCGCTCCCATAGGCTTTTTCAGACTAAAAACGGTACAAGCAACATTGGATAAGACTCTGTCCTCCCGACTTAAAATTTCTTCAATCTACTGGCCTCCAAACTGCCGAAGAGTCCGCTTGGTCTTATGAACAACACGGCCAATAGAACTATCAGGGCAACTGCATCCTTGTAATGCGATGACAAGAGACCGGCGCAGAGGGCTTCCACTATGCCGATGAGAAATCCAGCGACTACCGCCCCAACCGGATTTCCCAGACCTCCCAACACAGCGGCGCTGAAACCCTTCAATCCCAATATCATGCCCCTTTCATAATCCATTAATGCGATAGGCGCAATGATTATCCCGGCAACCGCACCTATGGCCGCGCTTAAGGCAAAAGACAGCAAGACGATTTCCTTGACGTTCACCCCCACAAGGCTGGCGGCGGAGCGGTTCGCGGCACAGGCCCTCATTGCCTTACCAACCATGGTGGCCTTGAAAAAGAACGCAAGCAAAAGTACAACCACCGCTATGAACCCGAGGATCCAGACAGTCTGGGGAAGGATCGTGGCGCCAAATATGGAGATCGGCCTTTCACTTGAGAAATGGGGAAGGCTGAAGGTCTGCTTACCCCAAGCAAACATTGCGCCGCCTTTGAACAGTATGGAGGCTGCGATGGTGATAATGATCAGGGTTAGAATCGAAGGCTTCTTTAACGGGTGGATACATAGCCTTTCAAAGAGGGCGCCGATCAGGGTCACGGCGAAGACAGCAATAGGGAAGGATATCCACATCGGCAGATCTGCTGCCCCGACAAGGGATATCATAATCATTCCACCGAGCATCACGAATTCGCCCTGTGCAAAGTTGATTATCCCCGTGCAGTTATATATGATGTCAAAGCCCACGGCAACCAGGCCATAGATGCTTCCTATAGTAATGCCGCTGAAAATAAGCTGTAATATTCCACTGCCTCCCATTTTCTTCTCCTTAGAAAAGACGGGGCTATGTAAAATACAGTCATAGCCCCGTCAGCGGTCTCCTTGCCTATTCTGACAGGAGGGTGAATTTACAGCTTTTGACGGTTAACATCTCAAAGGCGTCTTTGGTGAGGCCGTTATGATCCTCGGGTGAGAAGTTGAAAATTCCACCGGTCCCAATGAAGCCCTTTCTGTTTTCGATGTGATCCCTGATCTTCGCCCGGTCAGGGCCGACTGCTTTCAAGGCGTCGATCACAAGCCATAACGCATCATATGCATGTCCGCCGAATGTGCTGACGGGTTCTTTGAACTTCTCCTCATAGTCCTTCTTATATCTGGCCAGAACCGCCTTCTGAGGATGATCGTCCGGCAGGGAATCTACGGCTAAGAGACGTCCTGCCGGGAATATGATGCCCTCCCCAGCCTCACCGGCCGCCTCGGCGTATTTGATGTTACCGAAGCCATGGCTTTGATATAGAGGGATAGTCATCCCGAGCTGCCTCATGTTTTTGGGAACGATAGCCTGTGCCGGCACAATCGACCAGTTGATCAGCGCTTGTGCATCAGTGGCCTTGATCTTCATCAGTTGCGGGGTCATATCGGTATCCCCTGGACCATATGTCTCGTCGGCGACAATGGCAATACCCATCTCCGCAGCATATTTCTTAAGCTGCTTTCTCCCTGCGTCCCCGAATCCTGTGGTGCCGGTGATTATGGCAACCTTGGACATGCCTTTGCTCTTTATATGTTCAAATATCCTTATGACAGCATCGCTGTCCTTCTGGGGGGTCTTGAACACCCAGTGCCGCTGTTCGACGGGTTCAACGATTGTCTCCGCTGCTGCACAGGAGATGAGGGGGACCTTTGCCTTCTCCACTATAGGGATGACCGCCATGGTTGTGCCGCTTCTGGATGGGCCAACAATAGCCAAGACATTGTCCTTTTCTATCAGCTTATTGACCGCGTTTACTGTCTTGGTTTCGTCTCCCACAGTATCCTCAATGATCAGCTCCAGCAGGTGTCCGTTGATTCCTCCTTCAGCGTTGACCTGCTCGACGATCATCTGTACTGTATTTCTCTCCGGTTCCCCGAGCCATGAGGCCGGACCCGTTATAGCAAATATGGCCCCAACCTTATAGGCCTCCTTCTTCTTCGTACAGGTGGAGGTCAACAGAGAGAAGGCAGCCAGAAGACATATGACAACCGTCCATTTTCTGTTTAGACCAGACATGAGAAATCTCCTTGACAGAGGTTTGACCATTAGTGTTACAGGGAGGGAACCGCCGAGGCGCTGGTGGCTCCCTCCCTGTAAGTCTGCAACCATCACCCAAGCAGATCAAAATAGATAGGTGACGCAGACGTTGGTGGCCCAATCATCGGCTGATCCGGTGATCAGATAGGGACCCCGCTGCAGGATGTCCTTCTTCAGCAGGAAGTCGATCAAGATCGATTTGACCCTCACCGAAAATCCAAGGTTGTACATGTCCACCGTCTCCTGCGTCTTGACTTCCTTGCCTGCAGCTTGCTCGTCAGTGGCAAACACAAACGAGCGTGATATGCCACCTCTGGCCGTGAGCTTCTTCTTGATCGGGGTCTCAAAACCTGCGATCAGCCTGGGGAGCACCAGTTCCGTATCAGTCAGTTCAACGCCGCCCCGTGTTTCGCTGTCAGAGCTCCTTGCTGCGATGGCGCCCAGGATCAGCCGGCTCTTCCCTATCATCTTCTCCATACCCAGACCGAGCTCGACATCCATGCTCGAACGGGTCACGGTACCCTTTACCCCGAGACTCCTGGTATTTAAAGCAACACTGGCCATGGGGATCAGGGTGAGGGATTCGCCTTTCCGGTGAAGACACCTCGCCTGGGCCCAGAGGCCAAGTCCGTCCTGACTCTCCGTCTTCACTCCCTTATCGTCATCGCTGAAGGCCTGGGTTGAGATGCCGGCACCGAGGTCAAGGATACTCCCACCAACCTCCGTCGTTATACCTGCGAAGAGGTTCATAGCGGTGGCCGAGGTCTCGATGTCCTGCACATCATCAGTTACCTTGTCCGAAGCGTAAGTGGCATGGATGCCAGCCTTCATCCCCTTTAGCTCCATCGCGTAGAAGACATCGAACCACGGTTGGACATCCAGGGCCGCCAGTCTGCCATCAACAGCAGCCTTGCCGGTCGGAGCTGTGTCCAGAATGTTATTCAGGGCGCTAACGTTGGGCATGGGGAAGTTGATGTGGACGCCCAAGACCTTATCCTTCGCCGCCCCGAACTTTACCAACACCCCTCCGATGGCATTGGCACCAGCTCTGGGAATCACCAGATAGGCGGCGTCGCCAAACCTGAGGGCCCTACCGGGATAGACATTGTAATTCTGAGTGTCTATCAGGAACCGATGCTCGCCTCCAACGCCGTTGACCCTTGCACTTGAGGCGAACGTAGTGGATGTCGCCGCCAAGGACAAAATTAACGTCATTATCAATATTCTCTTCATTTATCTCCCTCCTCTTTCTGGAACGGCGAAAGGCCCTTTCTCCCAGATATCAGCCTGACAGCCGCCGCCTTTCTGTGACTTTACGACTTTCTCAACCGGTGCTGACCAAGGCAAAAATCAACCGACCTCCTTCACCTCCTTTCCGATGAAAAGATTTGCCTCGGAGATGCAACCCGGGATCAATTAAAGCGAATAGACCTCTTTCTCTCCTAACAGACGGATTCCAGCCCGACGAAGAAGCGAGGTTGCTCCCTCTATGTCCTCCACTCGGATTATCATCACAGCATTTTCGGTGGCTTTCTCAACTACAGCGTACATGTATTCCACGTTAACGTCAGCGGATTCAAAAATTCCGAGCAACCTTGCCAGTCCACCTGGTCGGTCCTCCACTTCAGCCGCCAATACTCTGGTCTTGTTGATAACAAAATTGGCATCCTTCAGGATCTGATAAGCCTTATCAGGCTCATTAACGATCAACCTGAGGATGCCAAAGTCGGAGGTGTCTGCCAGGGAGAGCGCCCTGATGTTTATACCTTCGTCGCCCAGAATCCTGGCAACCTCGCTAAGTCTCCCAGACCTGTTTTCCAGGAAGACAGATATCTGTCTCACAGACATAACTCGGCTCTCCTTTCTCACGCCCATTATCGCGACATTATGTAAACGCTAACCAAGCAAATCCTCAGCGTTAGTGCATAGAATCTTCTCTTTCTCCGGATCAGAAATATCGAGTTCAAGTATGGACTGTACCTCTCGTTTCTGATCTTTCCAGGGCGAATCGGAGCCGAACACTATCTTTTTTATGCTATGGCACTTAATGATACGTAAGAAGATATTTTCATCAAGATAATCAATTGTGTATGATGTGTCAAGATATATTTCTCTCCCGACCAGATGATCCTCAACTTCATCCCACATCTTATAGCCACCCAGATGAGCGGCAACAACCTTCATTTCAGGGAAGTTATCGAGCACCTTTGCAATCCTCTCTGGCGTTCCATGAACCGGAGGAGGGAGGCCGATATCAACGCCTGCATGGAAAAATACGATCAATCCATTTGCGACCAGGGCCTCGTAGATCGGGAACATGGCCACCTCGTCCGGATAGAAATCCTGGTAATCCGGGTGAAACTTCACCCCCGGTATCCCCAATCGCTTTAGACGTTCGATCTCCTCTTTCCAGTCCTGGCTCAGAGGATGGATTGTTCCGAAGGAGATGATGCTCCCGTCGGAGATCCTGTGGGCCCAGTCATTGATGGCCTTTACCTGTGACGGTTTCGTTGCCACCGGCTGGACGAGAGAACGCACTATCCCGGCCTCTTTCATTGACCGTTTGAGGTCAGCGACCGTTCCGTCCAGATAGGCCTTTATACCTGCGCTTTTTTCTAAAACCTCAACCGCACTCTTCGCAATGTGATCAGCGAAGGCATGAGTATGGACATCGATTATCCCGTTCATGAGCCAGATGTTATAGAGCTCTCTTGTCTATTACCCTTTTCGCCTTTCCCTCGCTGCGCTGGATTGTCTTGGGCTCCACCAGTCTAACCTTTGCCGTCAGCCCTAACACGCTTTCGATCTCAGTCTGGATCTTTTCTCTCAGAACCTCCAGGCGCCCTATCTGGTCTGAGAAGAACCTCTCTTTCACTTCAACGCATACTTCAAGCTCATCAAGCCCTCGGGCCCTGCTAACCAGAAGCTGGTAGTAGGGTTCGACCTCTGCGATTTCCATAAGCACGCTTTCAATCTGTGATGGGAAGACGTTTACGCCCCTTATTATGAGCATATCGTCGGTTCTTCCCTTTATCTTGCTTATCCGGGGTGCCGTTCTGCCACATCCTTTGCATGGTTCAAAGGTGATGTTTGTGATGTCGCCCGTCCTGTATCTGATAAGGGGCATTGCCCTCTTCGTCAGCGTAGTGAGGACTAACTCTCCGTCTTGCCCTTCGCTCACCCTCTCTCCGGTCTCGGGGTCGATGATCTCGGGCAGGAAGTGATCTGCCCAGAGGTGGAGCCCATCCTTTGCGGGGCATTCGACTGCAACACCCGGGCCAATGATCTCCGACAGGCCGTATATATCGCAGGCAATCAGCCCCCACACTTTCTCTATCTGAACCCTCATCCCATGGGTCCATGGCTCTGCCCCGAATATCCCAATTCTCAACGTGCTCTTAGATGGGTCGATGCCCATGTCAGCCGCAATCTCAGCCATATAAAGGGCATAGGAGGGTGTGCAGGTCAACACTGTTGAACCAAAATCCCTCATCAATCTTATCTGCCTTTTAGTTCCCCCGGACGACATGGGGACGACAGTAGCACCGAGCCTCAAAGCCCCGTAGTGAAAGCCAAGGCCTCCTGTGAACAGCCCATAACCATAGGCGTTCTGAACTATGTCCTCAGATGTAGCACCTGTACAGGCTATGGTTCTTGCCATCACCTCCGACCAGAGGTCTATATCTCCCCTGGTATATGCGACGACAGTAGGTGTACCGGTCGTGCCTGACGATGCATGGATCTCCACGATCTCTGACAATTGAACCGCCAGCATCCCGTAGGGATAATATTGCCGGAGGTCCTCCTTGGTTGTTAAGGGCAGATCCAGCAGTCTATCTAAAGAGGTGATGTCATCGGGGCTGAGCCCGTTATCGCAGAGGGCCTTGCGGTAGAAAGGGATCCTTTCATAAGCCAGCCTCACTGTCTCCTTCAGACGGTTGAGCTGGACCTTTTCAAGCTCCTCTTTCTCCATACATTCATATTTTTTGTCCCAGACCATCCTATCACCTCCAGATCTTCAGCGGTGCCGCAGTTTACGATGGACCCTCATCCTTGCTCCGAAAATAGATTTTCATGTTTGGTGGTCTCCCCTCAAGGGCATGAACGTTTGGTGAGGCAAACCAGCTCTCTTCCTTTCTCGAATGCCCCAAGGTTCATATCTACCGTCTTTTGAGGAACCGTCTCCCCTATTACGCCCCTCCATAGGTCCGCATTGATGGGTAGAAATTCCGACAGGAACCCTAAAAGCACCACATTGACAGTTCTCAGATCCCCGGCCCTGATGGCGATGCCGATCCCATCGACCAGATTAACATCTGCCGTTCTCTCCCGAAGTCGTTCGATTATATCGTCAGGATATGTCGCTGAGCCGCTGGAGACAGTGATTGGGTCTATCCTATGGTCGTTGACAATAACCGTACCTCCTGATCTAAGAAAGTAGATCCATCTGAGGGCCTCCAGTTTTTCAAAGGCCAGCAGTATCTCTGCTCTACCCTTTTCGATCAAGGGGGAATAGATCTTCTTCCCAAAACGGACGTGGCTGGTGACACTTCCCCCCCGTTGAGCCATCCCATGGACCTCACTCTTCTTGACATCATACCCGGCCCTAAGGCAGACCCGGGCCAGTATCTCGCTCGCCAGCAGGATCCCCTGTCCGCCCACGCCAGCAATAAGGACATCCGTCGTCTCCAGATCGTCTCTGGTCGATTGCGAACACAACATAATTAAGAAGCCGGAGCTTGGAGAGTTACGTTCTGCCACTTATCATCGCATGCACGCGACACACCTGTGCGCAGATACCACACCCGTTGCATAGAAATGGGTCCACCTCTGCCTTCCCCTCGGAGATGCTGATAGCGGGGCATCCTAAGCGGAGACAGAGCTTGCATCCAGTACAAACCTCCGTGTCAACCTTCGGAGTGGGATATCTCTCCTTGGTGAGCAGCACACATGGGTGTCTGGCAATAATCACTGATGGCCGGTCCTTCAGGACCTCCTCCCGGATAGCCTTTTCAGTCGCATCAAGGTCATAGGGATCCACTATGCGGACACTTCGGAGGCCAACGGCCCTGGCCAAAGCTTCCAGGTCAAGGCTCACCGTTGGTTCCCCTTTCAGGGTCCTTCCTGTACCCGGATGATCCTGATGGCCAGTCATGGCGGTCGTGTTATTATCCAGGATTATTATCGTTATGTTTGATCTGTTGTAGACCGCGTCGATGAGGCCGGTGATCCCGGAATGTATAAAGGTAGAGTCGCCAATCACAGCGACCGTCTTTCCGGAGATTTCGGGCCCGAGGGCCTTCTCCATCCCTAACGCCGCCCCGATGCTTGCACCCATGCAAATACAGGTGTCCATTGCGTTAAGAGGGGGCAATGCAGCCAGTGTGTAGCATCCGATATCCCCGGTCACTGTAAATTTCAGTTTTCTTAACACGTAGAACACCCCCCGGTGAGGACATCCAGGGCAGAGGACCGGAGGCCTGGCAGGAAGCGATGAGCTCGGGTTTTCGGAGTAAGCAACGCTGCTGAGGATCGCCGATCTTATCGTATCGGGAGATAACTCGCCGACCCTCGGTATTCTTTCCTTTCCAACCACCTCTATTCCGAGGGCCCTGATCTGTTCCTCAAGAAACGGTTCGAGTTCTTCTATTACGAGGATCCTCGCCACCTTCTCAGCAAAGCGCTGTATGATACCTTTCGGGATCGGATTTGTCAGGCCCAGTTTCAGGAACGAGGCATCAGGGAAAACCTCCTTCGAGTACTGATATGCCACACCGCTTGTAATAATACCGAGAGAGAGGTCGCCCATCTGGGTTCTGTTAAGGGGGGAACGTTCTGCATACTCCTCTAATCTCTTCCTTCGCTCCTCAAGAGCAAGATGTCGGAGTCTGGCATGTGCGGGCACCATCACATTTTTGCGGACATCCTTTTCATATCCCATTGACGGGCTATTGCAGGTCTCTCCAAGTCTGACCACGCCCTTGCTGTGGCAGACCCTGGTCGTCATCCTCACCAGAACAGGGGTGGCAAACTCGCTGCTGATCTCAAAAGCCGATCGAACAAAGTCCTTGGCCTCCTGGCTGTCGGATGGCTCTAACATAGGGACCCCAGCGAATTTTGCGTAGTAACGGTTGTCCTGTTCGTTCTGAGAGCTGTGCATTCCGGGGTCGTCGGCCGAGATCACCACGAGCCCGCCTTTAGGGCCAACGTAAGAGATGGTCATGAGGGGGTCTGCTGCCACATTGAGGCCGACATGCTTCATTGCCACAAGGGCCCTGGCTCCAGCCAAGCTGGCCCCGATTGCCACTTCGAGTGCGACCTTCTCGTTGGGTGACCACTGGGCCTGGATCCCATCATATTTTGCGATGTTCTCCAGGATCTCCGTGCTGGGAGTCCCAGGATAAGCTGTGGCCACACGAACGCCTGCCTCAAAGGCGCCTCTTGCTATAGCTTCGTTTCCCGAGAGAAACTCTATCATTTTCCGCTGGCCTATCGAAGTGGATCCCTTTCATAAATAGACATTGCGGGCATTCAAACGGCCAAGAACCTGACCTCCCTGGAGATATGGAATCCTGCAGGGCGAAGGTACCCTCTCTCCGAAAGGGTTCCCTTTATGACTGCCGCATATGGAGCCGATCTATGGAGTGCTTAACAATCGGGAATCGACCCTTCCTACCCAGCGTCCTTTTGTATCACAAAGCTCGAGATCCACCCGCTGGCTCTTAGGAGGTAGGGGTGCTGTTACGTCGAGGGTGAAGACTTGGAGAGGCGAAACACGAAAGCTTCCCGCCGATCCGATCCTCGTACCTCTGGAGTCCCTGAATATGATTTCCACGTCTCCTACGCTGAAGACACCGTATTCTCCACGCAATCTGGCAAAATTGGCCTCAATATCCACGGAAAGCCTCTTACCGACGGCTGCCGCCCGGTTAACTTCCAGGACCGTCCCCCTGAACTTGGTGGCATACCAGTTCTCAACAAACGTAAATGAATCCCCAGGAGTTAGGGCTATCAAGGGGCTTAGCACCTCTACCTCAAGGTAGGGGTCGCCTCCGGAGGTGAACACCTCGATTGTGGCTCCGCTATCAGGATATGTCCCTTCGGCATAGTAGGGGAATCCCTTGGCGTAAAGGTAGCCATCCCTCTGATCTACGTAGGCTATCCATCCGCCGTCAGAGTCCGAACCAATTTTTCCACTACGGTGCAAGTACTGAACAGCGGATATCCCTTCGGTGAGGTTGGCTTTCCACTGAGGATTATTCCCCCTACCGCCCATTATGTAGTATCCCTTGGGGCCGAACCTGCTGTTTTTCTTGATCGGAAAGTAAACCCAGAAATTCCCCCAGTCCTCTTCGCCCGGGTGGTTGACTACCAACTGGGTGACATCCCAGACACCCCACATTACCGGTCGTTTACCATGGTTGACTATGGTCTGCTCGACTTTGACGCGGGTCTGATCCCTGTATATGGTGAGTCGTCTTCGGAAACCCAGGCCGACGCATTTCCACCCCTCCAGCGTCTCGATTGGGCTTTCCAGGTGGATAGTCGATGAATCAGGAGAACTGGCTATGATCCGGCAGGAATAAGTTCCGAAGTCGAGATTGGGAGGAGGTGGCCATCCTCCTCCTGTTGTGATCCATTCCTTCTGGGGTGCTGGCCAGACCTTGTAGCCGCCATAGTTATGCCATGATGAGCTTGCCGACGGCTCATAGGTGTTACCGAATTCAGCCGGATTCACCCAGATTGAGGGGTGTCCAGCCAGGTCATACTGCATCACCCTGCCGCCAATCTGTGGGACCACAGCAAGGGTGATCAGCCCATTGCTCATCACATAGCTCTTCCAGCCCCAATTGTTATAGTTCTCCCGAAGGATCACCGAAGTGCTACTACTGTGAGCATGAGCATCAACAAAGGCCAGCATAGTAGTGTAGAATATAAGTTGTAAAAACGTCTTCATCATAACTAAAAACAGGAGGCCGAATCGGCAAATCCGGCCTCATTCAAATGTTGGCTCAGAGAGCATATATCAAGAATCCAAGTATAAAAAGAAGCATCCATTCGTCTTTGCCTTTTACCATTTTGCCAGCGGACTGCATATTTCAATAGACTTAACAGACTTAACCGGCAATAGGGAAGAGGAAAAACGGCGTACAGAACAGGTTCCTCCCTCTGACCATGGGGCTTCCCTCACTTGCTGATTCCTAATAGCTCCTTTGCCTTATCTACGGCTGATGCCGCGTCAGGGGCATAGCCGTCAGCACCTATCTCATCCGCATAGTTCTCGGTAACCGGTGCGCCACCTATCATCGTCTTCACTTTATCCCTGAGGCCAGCGCTTTTAAGGGCTTCGATGGTTGTCTTCATCGAGGGCATGGTGGTGGTGAGAAGGGCTGACATACCGAGGACATCAATCTGTTGTTCCTTCACTGTATCCACGAACTTCTGAGGGTCAACGTCTATACCGAGGTCAACGACGTTGAAACCAGCCCCCTCCATCATCATGGAGACCAGATTCTTGCCGATGTCGTGAAGATCCCCCTTGACGGTCCCGATGGCGAATGTCGCCACAGGCTTGGCTCCTGTTTCTGCCAAGAGAGGCTTGAGTATCTCCATACCTGCCTTCATAGCCCTTGCAGCGATCAGAACTTCTGGAACGTAA
>DTYK01000275.1 GCA_012961925.1 Candidatus Latescibacterota bacterium | reverse complement strand
TGGGGCACAGATCTTAGTGGATCTTGGCATCAGGAAGATAAGGCTTATGACCAACAATCCGCGTAAGGTCGTTGGGCTTACAGGATATGGCCTGGAGATAGTGGAACGAGTGCCCATCCAGGTGTCTCCGAACGAATTGAACGTCGGATATCTACGGACAAAGCGTGACAAATTGGGACATATCCTCTAACACTACTACGTTAAAATGAACTACAAAGAACACCAAAAGAAGTAGCCAGCGTGGTGATAAACTTAATGTAGTAGAACCAAGCCGGTTGACGGAGATAAGAACTATCAGCGAAGAAAGGAGAGTTCCGTAATGGCAGAGGTCTATGAAGGGAAACTTAAGGCGAAGGATAGAAGCTTCGGGATCGTGGTGAGTCGGTTCAATGAGTTCATCTCCGCAAAGCTGCTGGACGGTGCGCTGGACTGCCTTAGACGTCACGAATGTGATGAAGGGAAGATCGATATCGTCTGGGTACCGGGTGCTTTTGAGATTCCGATAGCAGCAAAGAGACTTGCCCAGGGCGGGAAATATGATGCTGTGATATGTCTGGGCGCCGTAATCCGGGGTTCGACCCCCCATTTCGACTACATCGCCTCAGAGGTCTCGAAGGGGGTCGCACGAGTCGGACTTGAGGTGGGTCTGCCTATATCCTTCGGGGTGTTGACCACCGATACCATCGAACAGGCCATCGAGAGGGCAGGAACCAAGGCAGGCAATAAGGGGTGGGATGCGGCCTTAGGTGCCATCGAGATGGCAGACCTGTTCACTAAGATATGATCTTTCTCAGGTTTTGGCTTCCTGATCGTAGGGGATACAGGTGCATACGAGAAGAGAGGGGCGTTTTGTGGCTCTTCAGGCCCTGTACTGGGTGGAGAGCACAGCAGATCCTGTGGAACTGGCCGTAAATGAGCTGGCCGGGAGAGAGGGCCTTTCCCAGGGGCTCACCGACTTCACGCTGGACCTCTGCCGGAAGGTGGTGGACAACCGGGAGCGGTTTAACGAAATGATCTCCGGGGTGGCCCTTAACTGGGACATCTCCCGTATCTCCAGGGTGGACAGGATAGCATTATGGATCGGCCTTGCTGAACTCTTCTGTTCGGATGACGTCCCTCCAAAGGTGGCCATAAGCGAGGCCATCGAGCTTGCACGGGCCTTCAGTGGAGAGAAGGCAGCAGGATTTGTGAATGGGATCCTGGATGCCATAGCTAAAAAGGAAGGGATAATAGAAGGCGCCGACAGATCTCCTGGAGGCTGACCAGCCGTCCTTCCGCTCTGTATGAGCCCGAACGAGGCGAAGGCTTCGGGCTGCCCTTTCTTTTCGCTTCCTTTTCTTTCAAGCCTTTTCGTAAAAGGTTTGAAAGAAAACGCCCTTCCCATCGCTGGAAGAGCTTGTGGGGTTGGGGGAGTATTTCTTTGCTCAAGCTTTCTTGTAAAGAAAGCTTGGCTTGGGCAAACGAAGAAAAGGAAGGATGGTAAGTGAAGAGCTCTTATCACCTTGAAGTCGAAGATTTTGCCAGAAGCCTGGAGGCACGCTTCACCTAATACACCGATCGGGTGAGGAGAGACCCGGAGAGGGGACTCTCGATATGGGAGAACGATGCATTACGCCATCATCTCGGATATTCATGGGAACCTCCAGGCCTTGCGTGCCGCATTGGAGGTCCTGGAGCAGAAATCCATCGATCAATACGTATGTCTTGGAGACATAGTGGGATACGGTGCAAATCCAAACGAATGTGTACACCTGATCAGGACCCTGACCGACAAAGTCCTCATCGGCAACCATGACCATGCTGCGCTTGGTCTGACGGATATAGATTATTTCAACCCGTATGCCAGGGAGGCCGTTGTCTGGACAGCCGAACAGTTGTCGCCGGAGAGCAAGGACTTCTTGGGTCGGTTGCCCTTCAAACTTGAGAGAGGCGGGTATCTCTTTGTCCATTCCACCCCGGGAAGACCGGAGCAGTGGCGTTACATCCTCTCCCCCTATCAGGCCTTGGAGGCCTTCGATGAATTCGGAGGTGTAGTCTGTTTCATAGGCCATTCCCATCAGCCTGTTGTGTTTATCAGGGGTAGGGACAGAGTGGAGTGGACTATCTCCGATTCCGTGAGCCTGAGCCCTGGTGAGAGGTATATCGTCAATGTTGGTAGCATAGGACAGCCAAGGGATGGGGATCCCAGGGCGTCTTTCTGCATCTTCGATGCGGACAAGGGGGAGATCGAGATAATACGGAGCGAATACGACATAGCAGCAGCTCAGAAGGCCATCCGGCAGGCCGACCTTCCCGAAATTCTGGCAGAAAGACTTGGATACGGAAGATAGGGTTTTCCCCTTGACCTGATCCGGTTGATGGAATATATTTATTGCAGTATTATAAATGCTGGCAAAATGTCGAAAAGAGGGTGGTAGTCTATGTTAGGCAAGATAGTTACAAAGATATTCGGTAGCAAGCATGAGCGTGAGATAAAGAAGATCCTTCCGATAGTTCAGCAGATAAATCGGTTCTATGAAGAATATCATAAGCTCTCCGACGAGGAGCTCCGTGGCAAGACGCCGGAATTCAGGGAAAGGCTGGCGGCCGGAGAGACACTTGACGACATACTGCCGGAGGCCTATGCCGCCGTCAAGGAGGTGTGCAGGAGGTTGGTGGGTAAAACCTGGAAGGTCTGTGGGATAGACATTACCTGGGATATGGTCCCTTTTGATGTGCAGTTGATAGGTGCAGTTGTCCTTCATCAGGGTAAGATCGCTGAGATGGCTACAGGGGAGGGTAAGACCCTGGTTGCCACCATGCCTCTCTACCTCAATGCCGTGTCAGGGAAGGGTGCTCATCTGGTCACCGTTAACGATTACCTTGCCCGGAGGGATAGGGAATGGATGGGCCCTGTGTTTGAATTTTTGGGCTTGACCGTTGATTATATCCAGAACGATATGGATACTCAGAGGCGAAAGGTCGCTTATCAGGCGGATATCACCTATGGGACGAACAATGAATTTGGTTTCGACTACCTCCGTGACAACATGGCCGTCAGGCCCGAGGATTTGGTCCAGAGGGAACTTAATTATGCAATAATCGACGAGGTGGACTCGGTTCTCATCGATGAGGCGAGGACCCCTCTGATCATATCAGGCCCGGTTGCTGAATCCACCCACCGGTTCGATGAATTGAAGCCTATGGTGGAAAGGCTGGTACGAAATCAGACAGCATTGGTAAACAGGCTCATTGGTGAGGCCACAGAATTGCTGAAGAACGGTGGGGAATACGAGGCCGGGATCCGGCTCCTCCAGGCTCAGCGGGGCGCACCGAAGAACAAGAAGTTGCTGAAACTCCAGCAGGAGGAAGGGATCAAGAGGTTGATCGGCCGTGTTGAAGCGGACTTTATGCGTGACAAGAGGATGAACGAGATAGATGAGGAGCTCTTCTACTCCATAGATGAGAAGAGCAACGTTATTGATCTCACAGAAAAGGGCAGGCGCTTTCTCTCTCCTGACCATCAGGATTTCTTTGTCCTGCCGGATCTGGGCGAGATGCTGGCTGAGATCGAAAACGACAGCTCCCTCTCATTGGAAGAGAAGACCTTGAGGAAAGAGGAAGCCTATCGGGAATATGCGATCAAAAGTGAGAAGATCCACAATATTACCCAGCTTCTCAAGGCTTACTCCCTCTTTGAGAAGGACGTAGAGTATGTCGTTACCGATGGGAGGGTGGTCATCGTCGATGAGTTTACCGGGCGACTGATGCCGGGTAGACGTTACAGTGATGGACTTCACCAGGCACTGGAGGCCAAAGAGAATGTCAAGATCGAACGGGAGACCCAGACCCTTGCGACTATCACCATTCAGAACTTCTTCAAGCTCTATAAAAAACTGGCAGGTATGACGGGAACTGCAGAGACCGAGGCTTCGGAGTTCTATCAGATCTACGGTCTGGATGTGGTGGTCATCCCGACCAATGAACCCGTAAGAAGGATTGACTACGATGACCAGATCTACCGTACACGTAGGGAGAAATACAACGCCATAATCAATGAGATCGTGAAACTTCACAAGAAGGGACTTCCTGTGCTTGTTGGAACCGTATCGGTGGAGGTCTCGGAGTTGTTGAGCCGGATGCTGAAGCGCCGCGGGATAAAGCATTCAGTGCTCAATGCAAAATATCATCAGCAGGAGGCCGAGATCGTGGCCCGGGCCGGACAGGCTGGCACAGTGACCATAGCCACAAATATGGCGGGCCGCGGTACGGACATAAAACTGGGAAAGGGCGTTGTCAAATGCGAAAAGTGTTGTATAATTTGCGAGGATGGAGACTGCAGTAAATGCACCAAACCCGGAAAGATGGTGGAGTGTGTGAAGGAAGTCCCGTGTGGCCTTCAGATCATAGGCACCGAACGGCATGAAGCCCGACGGATAGACAGACAGCTCAGGGGAAGGAGTGGCAGGCAGGGCGATCCCGGAGGGTCACGGTTCTTTATATCCCTGGAAGATGATCTGATGCGACTTTTTGGGTCTGAGAGGATTGCAGGGGTGATGGACAGGCTCGGCCTCAAGGAGGGCGAGGTGATCCAGCATCCGATGGTGACGAGGGCCATAGAAAAGGCTCAGAAGCGGGTCGAAGCACATAACTTCGACATCAGGAAGCACCTCCTCGAATATGATGATGTCATGAATCAACAACGAGAGGTGATCTACGGGCGGAGACGTCAGATCCTGAGGGGCGAGGATTTACGGGACCAGATCCTCGAGATGATCGATGAGACCGTTGATACTCTTGTGGAGAATTACGCGGATATAAAGGAATATTCTGACGACTGGAACTTAGAGGGGCTGAAGATAGAACTTCAAAGGATTTTTCTGTTTGATCTCAGGCTCGATCCGGAAGAGATTGCAAATCTGAAACGGGATGAACTGGCTGACAGGATCAGGGTGGGAGTGAAGGAGATCTATAGAAGGCGCGAAGAGCTGATAGGCAGCGAACGTCTGCGCGAACTGGAGAGGCTGGCGTATCTGAGCGTGATCGATGAGAAGTGGAGGGACCATCTCTATGAGATGGATCTGCTCAAGGAGGGGATTGGGCTCCGGGCATATGGTCAGAAAGATCCTCTGGTCGAATACAAGAACGAAGGGTTCCAGATGTTCATAGATATGCTGGATGAGATCAACAAGGAGACCCTCAGACTCATCTTCAGGGCCTCTGTTCAGGAAGAACCCAGCATCAGACTTCAGGAGATGCCTCGATGGATGCGGGCCATGCACCAGGAGGCGTCAGGGATGGGTTTTGGAGCGAGGCGGGATACCTCAAGGGAACTGCCCTTCGCTCCGGAACCCGCAGCTCCAGGAGAACCGGAGGCGGTTGGAGTGGGCGCCCGGGCCCAGGGAGGGTCAAGGCCTCAAAGGCGGGTGACTGTGAGGAGGGAGGGGCCGAAGGTAGGGCGAAATGACCCCTGTCCATGCGGGAGCGGAAAGAAATATAAGAAGTGCTGCGGGAGGTGATCCGCCGTATCTAAAAGGCCAAGAAAATTAACAAATCCTTAAAAACTCGACATAAATTTAAAGATCTTGACTTATAATGAAGACGGCCAGATTAACTCCATTTTAAAAGAAAGAGACCTCCGTGTCGATTGTCGATTCAGTTGTTCTTGGACTGGTACAGGGACTGACCGAGTTCCTTCCGATCAGCAGTTCCGGACATCTGGTGTTTTTGAGGGCTCTTCTGGGTTTTGAAGGGCAGGGGATCGCCTTCGAGGTATTTGTCCATTTCGGCACGGGCCTGGCGATCATCACCGTATTCTGGGGACAGATATGCAGGTTGGTTGCCGCCGCCTTCAGAGGGATCATAGGCCCGGGGGATATCTCCAGTAAGCTGAAGGAGGATGAACATACAAGGCTGGTTGCCCTTATAGTCATCGGATCGGTCCCTGCCGCTATCTTAGGGATCTCTTTAGAGGATAAGATAGAGCAGGCCTTTCTGAATCCGCCCCTCGTTGCCGTTATGCTCCTTCTGACAGGAGTTGTGCTCTGGCCCACCCGATATGTCAAATCCGCCGGGCGAAGGGTTAATTATAAAGATTCGATCCTGATAGGTATAGCTCAGGCCATTGCCATCATCCCTGGTATTTCGCGCTCAGGCTTAACGATCGCTGCGGGCCTTTATCGAAATGTGGACAGGTCCCGTGCTGCCGAATTCTCCTTCCTTCTTGCCTTGCCGGCCATCCTTGGCGCGACATTTCTGAACGCCCGAAAGCTTCTCTCAAACTCCTCTCCTACCGCTGTCCTCCCGCTTGTGGTCGGGACCGTTGTTGCCTATGTTTCAGGTTATGTTGCTATCAGACTCCTTCTGGGCATTGTTCGGAGAGGTCGGCTCGATCGCTTCTCATATTATTGTTGGGTTATAGGATTAACAGGACTGGTATTGACCAGATGAACCTTCCGCCATGAGGACGATCATCCACGTGGATATGGACTGTTTTTTGCAGCAGTCGAGCAGAAGGACAATCCAGAGCTTGTGGGGAAACCCGTCATCGTCGGGGTCAATCCGACTTTTCGACCATTACCAGAAGCTACACGCTTCAGGAGCCGACGGATCTGGTGGAGAGGATCTATGGTGTTGCCCGGTCAAGGTTCAGGGAGATCGATCTCGCCGGCAGAAAGGTGAGGCTGCTGGGAGTCACGGGCTCTGGACTGATGAAGGGATCAGCCCAGTTTTCGTTGTTCGAAGACGATAAGAGGCTGGAGAGGATGGCAGAGGCGATTGAACGCATAAAGGAGAAGTTCGGCGATGATGCAGTAGGGCGGGCCAGGCTGATGTGAAAGGCAGGGCGGATTCACTCAGTTGGCAACTTTGGTAATAAATCGGAAAAGTTTGTCCTCTGCTCCAGCATTCCGTTGAACCTATGTCAATAGAAAACCTCAGGAGATGTGATATCTCGAAGATGAGCGTCGGAGAGATCCGGTCCCTTCTCACCAGAGAAGGGGCAGATAAGTCCCTTCTCTCCCTGTTAGAGGAGGACCCGAGGGTGGGCGTAAAGGCCTTGGCCAAACAGGTGGGCAGACATCTTATGAAGGAGCAGGCTGAAAAGAAACGTCTGGAGGGGTTGTTGAGCTTTGAACGCAGGTTATGGGGTGAGGGTAGGGTGCACGTGGCTGGGGTTGATGAGGCGGGTCGTGGGCCTCTGGCAGGGCCGGTTGTCTCGGCAGCGGTCATATTACCTCAGGGGCTTCTACTTTCAGGCCTGGACGATTCAAAGAAGCTGACACCGCAGAAACGGGAAGAGTTGTTTGACCTCATCTATCAGGGCGCCGTATCTGTTGGAATAGGCATGGCTGATGAAGACGAGATCGACAGGGCCGGCATCTTAGAGGCAACCTTTAAGGCGATGAAGAAGGCCATAGCCGCGCTGGCTGTGGTGCCCGACCACATTCTGGTCGATGGAATGGAGATCCCGGGGGAGAACGTTCTCCAGACCGGTATTGTCAAAGGTGATGGACGATCTCTTTCGATAGCGGCCGCCTCGGTGGTGGCGAAGGTGACGAGGGACAGGATGATGATCGAGTATGATAAGCTCTTTCCGGCCTACGGTTTTGCCAGGCACAAAGGATATGGTACACGTGAACATATCAGGGCCCTTGAAAAGTACGGCCCCTGCAGGATCCATCGCAGGTCGTTTAGAGGGGTAAGACCGGCATAGGCTATCATACCTGTAAATGGTGGAGGTGTAGATTGGCCGGAAACCGAAAGGCGGTGGGCTCCAAAGGCGAGGGATTGGCAGCCGAGTTTCTCAAAAGGAAGGGTTTCCGGATATTAGAGAGGAACTACCGGACCAGGGCAGGGGAGATCGATATCATCGCCAGAAAGGGCGACACGTTGGTCTTCGTGGAGGTGAAGACCGACCGGTCAGGCCAGTTCGGACCTCCCGAGACATGGGTCACACCTGCCAAACAGAGGCAGATAGCGAAGATGGCAACCTGGTATATCAATAGCAAACGGATCATGGGTGTGGACCTGAGATTTGATGTGATCGGCATCTCGTTCAAGGAGGGAGGAAGGGAGATAAACCACATAGAAGACGCATTCTGGGTGCCAGGCTGAGTGGGAAAAACAAAGAGTTGCCTAATCGCCCGACAGGATTTTATAGTGACTTCATAGTACCATATAACACGCTGGGGGCCGGGTCTTATTCTCGGCCCCCCAACAGCTATCAAGTTGTAGGGAAGAAACGCTGGAGTTAAACTTTAGGTTTTCATCCCCGGACCTACAGCTTCAGTGCTCTATCTTAGCCGGGATGAAATGCTAAAGCATTAACTCCGTAGTCCCTTATATCCCGAGACGTTTCTTAAATATACTCTCCATCACCCGCAGGTCCTCCATAGAATCCTTTCCAGATGACCTGGGCTCTTTATCTTCGATTATGCATTCAAGGAAATGTTCATCCGCCCTCCTGAAGGACCAATCCCATTCAGCATAAGGTGTTATAACCTCCTGAATCTTTCCCGCCTTATAGACCTTTACCTTTGCCGGGACGTTTCTCAGTAAGGGCGGGGGGGTAAATATCTCAATCCATCCGTCCTCGAAATATATCTTCATCTCTTCATCCCAGAAATTGGCTGATACTCCGCCTGTCTCCAATGTCCCCAGGAAAGGGCCGAAGTCGAATACCACAACCTTGCCGTACCTTCCGGGTTTACTCAACTGGACGCTGCTTATGCCCTTTATCTCTCCGACAAGAAAACGGAGGAGGTTGATGTTGTGACAATAGACGTTGTTATATCCCTTAAATTCTCTGCCAAGTTCGGCTGGTAGCCAATCGGGTAGTCTGGATTTTATCTCCGGAGCCGGTTCATCGGTACTTATCGGCCTTCCGATATTACAGACCCAGTCACCGCCGAAACAGTGTGACCTCACAAAGGTGATTGCTCCTATCTCACCGCTCCTTATAAGGTCATCAACGATCTCCTTTGCCTTTTCCACCCCGGGGTCATATCTTTTCATGTAGCCGACCATGAGTTTCACATTCTTCTCCTGGGCCGTTTCTGCCATCTTCTCCGCATCTGCCAGGCTGGTGGCCATCGGCTTCTCTGTGAATACATGCTTCCCGGCGTTCATAAGGTCGATGGCGATGGGGGCATGGAGATCATCCTCGGTGATCTCGACCACTGCATCAATCTCATCGTTTGCGCATAACTCCTCATGCGAACCGTATAGATTTGGTATGCCGTACTTCTCAGCAACCTTTCTTCCAAGTTTCTCCCTCTTTTCAGCCAGAGCCACTACCTCGCATCTCTCCGACTCCAAGAAATTGGTCAGATGCGCTAGTTGACCCATCATCCCGCAGCCCACAAAACCGACCTTAACCTTGTCCATATTTCTTTCTCCTGTTATGTGAAAGGTGATTTCTTGTCTTCGAAAACTTGATCGTACAGGAATTTCCATTTTATCTCTCTGCGACCCAGCGACTTACAAAAATCTCGCACCGAAGGTGCGCCAATTTAAAAAATCATGGATCTTACTTCAAGAAGGAGATGGCCAGCTTTCGCCCTCCACCGACGAAGTTCGACTTCTGCTTGGAAAATGACGAAGCTGGCAGAGATTTGCCCCCTCTATCTCACCGGCCCATCTCCCTCCAAGATCCCGGCCCTTTGGGAGAGTCTGAGGAACTCCGCTTCCACCTCTGAGAAGGAAGGGATGGCCTCAGATCTTGCGATCAAAACCAGATCCACTCCCTCCTTAATCCGCATTTTATTCTGGCGGAAGGCCTCCCGCAGAAGTCTCTTCCAGCGGTTTCTCCTTGTGGCCTTCCTGATATTTCTGGTCACCACAACCCCAAGCCTGGAGACTTCCAGGTCGTTTTGGCGCCAGACAAGTCCCAGGTTGTCGCCATATATCTTCTTTCCCTCTTCGAAGGCCCGGTCGAATTCCGCTGATTTTCTTATCCTCTCCCTCTCGCTCAGGGTCAACCTTACGGTTCTGTCGTTGTACCCCTGGGTTACACATGTCCTTGGCAGTTCCTCCAGAGGTGCATCCCTCCTCCCCCTCTTAGAGAAGAGGGCTATCCCTTTCAGCCCGAGGGTCTGCAGTTTCTCGATGTATTCGGGTATATGCAGGCCTACCTCCTCAGGTCTATGGGCATCAGAGCCGAAGGTGAGTGGGATACCCCTTTCGATGCACCCTTCAACCGCCTTCAGATCAGGGTATACTTCACCCACAGGTTTACGCAGGCCGCTCGTATTCAGCTCAACAGCGGTTCCGGTTTCTGCTATCACATCCAGAGTTTGGTCCACCAGAGGGGAGTGGTCTTCCTCCGGACGGTATCCAAATTTCTTCACCAGGTCGAGATGGGCAAGGATGTCGAAGAGACCCGACCTCACAGCCCTTTTCACCAGATCAAAGTACTCCTGGTAGGTCTTGGTCACGTCGCAACTTTCCCATCGGTCCTTTTCTCTGCTGTCGTCAAAGCCCCAGTCGCCGATATTATGGACAGAGCCGTACACGTAGTCAAAGTCATATCTCTCCAGCATCTGCCCGAGTTCATCCTCCAGCCCTGGCATGTAATCCGCTTCCACGCCTAACCTTATTCTGATCGTATCCGAATACTTCCAGGCCAGTCGGTTCACTTCCTCGACGTACCGAGGAAACTGGTCCCAGCCCATCGTCAGGTATGGGTCGACCTTGTTTAGCAAGGGGAGGTGGTCTGAGAACCCGATCTCATCGAAGCCTTTCCTGATCGCCTCCCTGACATACTCTTCCATATCGCCCCTGGCGTGCCCGCATAGCTTTGTGTGGATGTGATAGTCTACAAGCATACTTCTCACCTTAAGGTCCGGCGAAAATTAAGTTTTTGAAGCCCATCCAATGAAAAGTGAACAGAGTTAACCGTTTGGCGTAGTATAGGATTGAACTGCCCTTCCTTTTTCTTCCAATCCTTTTCGTAAAAGGCTTGAGCGAAAACGCCCACCTCCAATCCCCAGCAGAGTTTGTGGGGCTGGGGGAGT
>DTYK01000274.1 GCA_012961925.1 Candidatus Latescibacterota bacterium | reverse complement strand
GCCGAGGGGGTACTTAGGGAGGCCGTGAGTCGGTTGAAAAAGGCTGTGGATGGAATCCGAAAGGGCAAAATTTAGGCCGGGAACCCCTACGATTTAGACAAAAATCGGCTCATAAATCCAACATTTCTCCCTGAACTCGACAGGGGGAGATACCGCGCAATCTAGAAGGAACTCTTTTTCACATATGCCTGTCATTCAGGCAGACGGACAATGGGGCGGACATCACCCAGGTGTCGCACGTGGACCAGTGATCTTGAGAATTTTCATAGGATGGTGGACGAGTACTCAGGCGTTGAGGACCCGTTAGATAAAGCATATACTTACCAGTTGTACTTCAATTATAACCGGGAGAACCGATGGCGGGATAGGATGTCAGCGGTCCAGGTCCTGGCCTCGGAGAAAGATAACAACCCAGGTTCTGCGATACTGAGTCTCCCTCATCCAATTCTGGCTCCGCTTTATTAAAGACTTCTCCAGGGGTGATCACCCTGTGGGTAACGCGGTCGGTAGAACCAAAATTTTTGCTTGTAAAAAGCCATTTTTTGTTGTATATTTATATAGTGAGTATTATCTCCAATATTTATAGTGGTTGCTATAATGAATAAACTTCTCAGTATGAGGGCACATAGAACAGGAGGAAAGGCAATGCGAGATTTTGGCCCTGCAGTTTTGGCCTGCTTGATTTTGCTCACCGGATGCGGCAGCACAAGGGATCTAATTGTGGCCAAGGTTGGCAACAGTAAGATAACCATCAAGGATTTTGAAGAGGCATCTGCAAAGTTGCCTTCTTTCAAAGGCACAAAGGAGGACCTTCTGTGGACGATTATCGACAAAGAGCTGTTAGTTATGGAGGCTTACAGCCGGGGATTAGATACTGCGAGCGTGGTGATCAACTCCATACAGGAGAAGAGGCAAACATGGATGTATCGGCGACTCAAGGAGAGACTCGCTAGGGGTGTTCGGATCACTGAAGCCCAGATGCGCTGCTTCTATAAGGAACGAGGGCTGGACCGACGACAGGAGGTCAGGGCCAGCCACATTGTTGTTGAGAGCCGCCCGGAGGCCGAGGATATTATAAGGGCTCTGAAACAAGGTGCTGACTTCGCCGAACTGGCCAGAGAGAGGTCCTTAGATAAACACTCCGCCGCTAAGGGTGGAGACCTTGGATGGTGGCGAGAGGGCGAAGTCATAGGGCCTTTGGCCGAAAAAGTTTTCTCTATGAAGGAAGGGGAGCTGTCGGAACCCTTCAAAAGCAGAAGTGGTAACTATCACATAATTAAAGTGATGGGCAGACGTCCCATCGGCTTTGAGAGACAGAAGCCACTGGTGGCCAATCGGCTGAGGAGAGAGAAAGAAGCTGAGAGATACCAGAAGTACATAAATGAGATCGAGAGGAGAATACATTTACAGATAGACCCGCGGGCGGTGAGGTTTCTACTACAGAAAGGCAGTGAGGTGTCAAGGGGGTTGCCTGAGCTCTCCGCAGAACAGCAGGCCCAGGTTATCCTTAAATACCGGGGTGGAGGCAGCACTGTTGCTGATTATATAGCGTGGTTGCAGAAACGAGGGGCCAGGCACTATCCGGATTTCTCCGACAGCAGCAAGGTGGCCAGGTCATTGAAGCGGTTTGCCCTTTCCTCCGTGGTCCTGCCCGAGGCCTACCGGCATCTGAGGCTTGATCGTTCCCACCAACTGGCGTCCTATCTGAAAAAAGAGAGAGAAGAGCAGATGGTGACGGAGCTAGTGAAGCAAGAGATCGAATCGAAGGTTATTACCCCAGAGGCCCTGAGACAATACTGGGAGAGCCACCGTGACTCCCTGTACCACGTTCCTCCTAAAGTCACCATCGAGGCAATGCTGTTTGAAACCCCGCAAGAGGCCAGGAAGGCATTCAACCTGATTAAGGCTGGTGCCCCGATGTCTCAAGTGGCGGAAAAGTTCCCACCTTTCGCCGGGAAGTGGCAGAACTACCGTCGGTTCAGTCTTTTTGTTGACAAGCCGACAAAACGGCGATTGGGAGCTGTGGTTGATGCGGCGTATGAAGCGGCCATTGGTCAGCTTAATGGCCCGCTCAAGACATCCTTCCTGAAAGACAGAAAACACTACACCGGATACACTGTTTTCCGGGTACTGGATAAGCAGCCTGCCCATGCGGAGTCCTTAGATATACCTCGAGTGAAAAAAGATGTGATAAGAAGACTCAAAAGAGAGCAAAGCGAGAGGATTGATGAACTTTTCCAGAAACTGTTGGTCGAATTGCGAGTGAAATACTCAGACAAAATAGAGATTTACCAGGATGGTCTCCGGTTTGTCCCAGATGTGGATCTGAGCTCAACAGGGAAAAAAGACCGGTTGAAGATATCCGTTGAGGCCTGCTTGGGTAAGAATTTCTCCGGGAAGCTATCCCAATGGAGTAGCTCTGTAACATATATTTCTAACAGAGCAAGCTGGATGAGAGCACTGAAATTTCTCTGCCAAAAGACTTGACATTCGTGGCCTTCGGGGTTAAATTTCACAACAAGGCGATGATTCTCAAGGACTGGTGGTGACTCTCCCAAGAAGTAGCTATGCTTCTGCACTGACTAAAAGAGGTGATGTTCTATGTCTAAGGTATTAAGAATCATGGCTGCAGGCGGGATGTTTGTCGGCCTTGTGTTGCTTGCCGGTTGCACCGGTGGCACAGGGGTCAATTATAAGGACGGAAGGGTGTATATCCTGAACAACACCCGTTTCTCTTGGGGACAGGATGGAGTGACCAAGCTGTGGGTGGAGACACTGGATGGCGAGAAGATTATCGACGAGGTCGACTTTCACTTAGACCCGGACACCAGAGAGATTAGACAGGAGGTGGAGCCTGTTCCCTTATATGACGAGGAACTCTTCCCAGGGGGAAGTGAGGTCGAGTTTTACATCAAGTATAATTTCGCCTGCGGGGTGAACAAACTCCTGGTGAAGGTTCCCCATATAGATGGGGATATTACCGTAGAGGTCTATATGAGCCAGTGGAAATCGGAAGCATATTTCACCGGATTGCCCACCTATCGCTTAGTACCAGGGCGTTTCACAGGAAGTATCTATCCGCCCCTTTGATCGACAGATGCATTTAAGCTCTCCCTTGGGATGTATTGGTCCGTTAAGAAGGTTGGGGAGAAGCTAAGTTTGTAGAGCAGAGTGTTTTCACCACTTGAGTCGTCTCGGGCAAGCTTGTTATCCAAAGCCCGGTTGTAGCAAGCCTTCGGTTGGCGTTCAGCTACCTCCTGGCTGTGGAGGTTGTATAGGCCTCCGAAGGTTTTTCCAGTTGATGGGCAGCCCGAAGCTGGGGTTTCTGATTCAAAGGAGTTTTCCAATTCTGCCTTCTCGTCAGCCGTCGGTTTCTCGTTGCCCTTGAGCAGCTTGTGGTGCAGGTAGAAGGTATGCGACGATGTTACGACCACGAAAGGGGGATAACGTGTGATTACCTGATCTGCTCCTTGGTTTCAACGAAAACATCCACCGGCTGACCCAAGGGCATCTAGACATCATGAGACACATTGGGGTTAATGCTATCAAGATCCCACTGTATCCGCATGAGATCATGCCGGAAGGGAAAAGGGAATATGACTTCGAAATCCTATACCGGGAGTTGGACCCTATGGTGGAGCGGGACATCGTGCCCATCATCTGTCCTCACAAGGGCAATCACTTCCGTGACGGTGAGATCATCGACGTCGGAGGTAATGAAGTGATCGGCAGGCACTCTTCGGTTCGGTGCTGGGAGCCGGCAGCTTTGCGTACTCCATCGGGTAGTATCTGGATGGACGGTTACTATCTGGACTGTTTTACCGAGGATGCCTACCGGTTTGAGCCAATACTTGACAGGCTTGTTGCGGAGTTGACACCTGATGCCAGAAAGGTCTGGTGGAAATATGATGCCATGCATATTCGCCATGCGTTTGTTCCAAGGTTTGTAGTGCAGGGGAGAAGAAACAACGAGGGACTGCTGCTGGCGATCATCAGCCTCATCCGCTCACCTGTGGAGGTCACCTTCTGGTTGGACCTGAGGGCCTTTGGGATGGACGAAGACAAAGATTTTGCCGTAACGGACCTGGTGACCACAAAGCCCATCCTTGAGAAGGTCACTTCCGGTGATGCTGGAGTGCTTGAATTGACCTTGATCCTTGAGGCGCATGAACATTATATCTTGAGCATCCGATGAGGACCCTTACATCATGAGGAGTGCAGATGTGATGGGGCGACTCTTCTTTACACATGAGGATATGACACGGTTGCGATCCAACGTCCGACATCCTAAATTCCGTGCCCTGTGGGCGGATGTTATGAAGGATTGTTCTAAGGCCCTGGATGTTCCCTTAGCGAGACAGGTTAATTCCGGAGCCAAGCTTGATCGAGCTTCAGCCCAAATGGGAGCTCTTTTGTCCCTAACTTT
>DTYK01000273.1 GCA_012961925.1 Candidatus Latescibacterota bacterium | reverse complement strand
TTGGCCGCTACTAATTTAGATATTGGTATTCAGTATTGGTTAGGAGCCAAAGTGGAAAAACCGGGACAACTGGTTGTTCCCGCCAAGGAGGTCAGCGAGTTTGTTTCCTATCTTGGAGCAGAGAAATTAACTTTGGCAGCTGAGGGTAAGTTAAAATTGAAAATTACCTCCCGGTCAGGAGAGACCGTTTTTAACGGGATGGATCCGGCCGAGTTTCCTCAAATACCAGCGGTAAATCAAGAGAAAACCGTTTCTTTATCAACAGCAGAATTGAGTCAGGCGGTTAATCAGGTGGGTTTTGCTGCTGCCAGCGATGATAGTCGCCCGGTATTGACAGCCATTTATTGGCAGTTTACTTCTACTGGTTATCAAATGGTGGCTACTGACGGTTACCGTCTTTCTCAAAAGACAGTTGCGGTTAAAGGAGTTAAACTGACAGATAAAGAAGAAGCGGTTTTTTTGGTTCCGGCCAGAAGCTTAATAGAGTTGGTTCGTTTGGCAGCGGAAGAGAAGGAGTTTCGTTTCGGCTTAACTGATGATCAAAATCAAGTTGTTTTTCTTTTGCCCAGTCTTCAACTTAATTCTCGACTGATTGAGGGCGAATTTCCTGATTATCAAAAAATTATTCCTCAGCAAGCCAAGGTTAAAGTGATGGTTGACCGGGAGGCTTTTTATCGAGCAGTCAAAATTTCTTCTGTTTTTGCCCGGGAATCAGCTAATATTGTCAAGTTAAAACTAGAAAAAGAAAAGATTATTATCTCTGCTAATGCTCCCAGCGTGGGGGAAAACAAAACTGAGGTTGAAGCGAAAATTGAAGGTCAAGATTTAACCATTGCCTTTAATTATCGTTTTCTTCTGGATTTTCTTAATGTAATTCCAGAAAAGGAAGGATAAGCAAAAAGTTACTGATGAGTTAAAAGAGAAGATTCCTACTACGCTCAAGCCAGCGAAGCGAGGACTGAATCCAGATGTCTCTTTGAATTAATGGATATCGTGTCCGGATCATCACGCCAGTACTCCTCACGGAAGATCTCAACGGAAAAGTAACCCTTATATCCATTGGCCTTGATGACACCGAGCATATCCTCCAGCGGTATCACACCAAGTCCTGGATACAGGCGGTGGCTATCCTTCAACTGCTCTTTTGGCAGGTCTTCACAGTCGTTCACATGTACTATGAGGAGTTTATCAATCGGGATGCTGGCTATCGCTTCCAATGGTACCCCTGACTTGTAATAATGGAAAGTATCCATCATTATGCCTACGTTTTCGGTGCCGGCTTCGTCAACTATCCTCAGGGCCTGTTCGGGTCCTGGCACAAAGGGATGCATGCCAAGGGGCTCCACTGCGATTCTGATGCCAAACTCGGCACAGATATTGCCCAGCTCTCTGGCGGCCTCTCCGGCCTTTCTGAATGCTTCGTCCTCTGGCATATCCGCCGGCGGTGAATCCGGACATACCAGAAGCGTGGGGCACCCTATCCTGGCAGCTATCTGGGCCGCCTCACTTACCCTACGAAGGTTCTCTTCTCTCTTCTCCCCGAAGGCTACCAACCAACAAGGACATAGGGAAGCTGCCTTCAATCCGTATCTCTCCAGCTCTTCCTTCAGATCCTCGACGCTGTGCCTCTGGAGGTACTTCTCCATTTTGGACGCCCAGATCTCCACGCCTTCAAATCCGGCCTTAGCGGCACTTCTGAAGTCTTCCTCGAGCGGATAATTCATAGTTGTTGCCCCGTTGATGCATGATTTCATAATCGATCCCCTTGTTTCGCAGGTTCTGGCTGTGGCTTCAATGCGGCCTGATGTTCGCCAGCATCCAATTTGTCCCATAATATAAGGCAGCGGGAGGAAAAGTCAATAGATTTTTCGCATCCATCCATGAAACTCCTTGACATCTATTGTTAATTTGGTTATCCTAAAGGCAAACTTGGAGCTGAGGCGAAAGGGATCTTCTGATGCTGTTGGCCGTTGTAGGCTTCGTCATAGGGATGGGGATACTGATCAAGGGCGCTGATTGGCTTATCAGTGGATCGGCCAGGGGGGCTAAGGCGCTCAGGATTTCCCCGATCGTCATAGGTTCCTCAGTGGTTGCCTTTGGAACTTCCGCACCCGAAATGGTCGTCAGCCTTGTGGCCGCCTTTTCCGGAAGCGGCGACATCTCGGTAGGAAACGTTATCGGAAGCAACATCTGTAATATTGCCTTGGTCTTAGGGGTGGCAGCGCTCATCTCCCCCTTGAAGATTCAGCCCGGGGTCCTGCGGATGGACCTTCCGATCACAGTGGTGGCAAGCCTCGTTCTATTTTTATTAGGAAGGAATTATCTGCTCGGGAGGCTCGAGGGATCCATTCTGATAGTCCTGTTCGTCGTGTATATTGTGTTTTTAGCCTCACGTAAACGGCCTCCCGAAGTCCTCGAAGAGGAAGAGGGGAAAACACCCTCATGGGTGAAGAGCCACTTCTGGCTGGCGATAATTCTCGGACTGCTCGGGATAACCGCAGGCGCAAAACTAATGGTGGATCAGGGCATCAAGATCGCCATGATATTAGGAGTCAGCCAGGCTGTGATCGGGATCACATTAGTGGCCCTCGGTACTTCGCTACCGGAGCTGGTCACCTCAGCCGTGGCCAGTTGGAGGAAGGAGTATGACATCGGGATAGGCAATGTACTGGGTAGTAATGTCTTTAACATCCTTCTTGTCTTAGGGGTCGTGTCGGCAGCGCGTCCCATAAGGGTGGACCATCGTCTCTTTCAGGTGGATATCTGGATAATGCTTGCATATATCCTCGCCTTATTCCCCCTGTTTTTCACAGGTTTCAAATTAACCCGAAAGGAGGGGATTCTGCTTCTTGCAGGGTATATCCTCTACCTGGCCTACCTCTATCACCCCGCCGCAGGGAGGTAGTGGTCTGTTGCTGGCTTTCCTTCTTACCCGTCACAAGTTTACACTTGACGTCCAGACCTGCGGTGATTATATTAATGCTTGTGTATCTCAGAGATTTCACTGCGGGAAGAATCCTGCTTTTGCTCACGTATAGGAGACCGTAAGATTTTCAAATCGTGGATAACTTGGCATTTGAAATAGAGTGCAGTTGGTAAGTACCTTGAGGATCCAGTCATGATTGATGGTGTCAGGACGAAAAGCCTCCGTGTCATCCCGGATGAGCGGGGGAGGCTGATGGAGATCTTTCGAGCGGATGACGAGATCTTCGAGCGTTTCGGGCAGGTCTATATGACCACCACCTACCCCGGAGTGGTCAAGGCATGGCACTATCACAAGATCCAGACGGATAATATAGCTGTTGTCAGAGGTATGTTAAAAGTTACCCTCTATGATCCGAGGGAAGACTCCCCCACAAAGGGCCAGGTGAACGAATTCTTCATAGGTGAGCACAACCCGATGCTCATCCAGATACCACCGGGGATATATCACGGCTGGAAGTGTGTGGGGGAGGAGGAGGCGATTGTGATCAATTGTCCAACCGAGCCGTACAACAGGAAGGATCCGGATGAGTACAGGCTGCCCTATGATACCGACCGGATCCCCTACGATTGGGGGATCAAGATGGGTTAGGAGGTAGGTGCGAAGCGGGAAGTCAGCCTTTCAGAGAGTAAAGGAGCGGTGTTGAAACTACTGAGATAGGAGGGCTCTGTTTTGAATAAACTTCTTATCACCGGTGGGGCAGGGTTTATCGGGTCCAACTTTGTTCATCACGTCCTCAACAAGTATCCTGACTACCAGGTAGTTGTTTACGATAAGCTTACCTATGCTGGCAACCTGGAGAATCTTCAGGACATAGCCGGCGATCCTCGTTATATATTTATCCAGGGGGATATCTGTGACGCTTCCTCGGTGGAGCGGGTTATCGCCGAGCATAAGGTGGATTCCATAGTCAATTTTGCCGCTGAGACCCACGTGGATAGGTCGATTCTTGAGCCAGGGAGTTTTATACAGACGGATGTGTACGGGACCTATGTGCTCCTTGAGGCTGTGAGGAAGTTTCAACTGGAACGGTTTGTGCAGGTATCCACGGATGAGGTGTATGGTTCGGTGGAGA
>DTYK01000272.1 GCA_012961925.1 Candidatus Latescibacterota bacterium | reverse complement strand
GCTGATATTATGGGCAACATTTGCGGCCCCACCCAGCCCTATTGACTCAGACTCTATCTCCACAACCGGTACAGGGGCCTCCGGAGAGATACGCTCCACCCTACCCCAGAGGTATTCATCTAACATCAGATCACCTATCACCATGACCTTCACCGAACTCAAGCTGGAAAGGATCTCCCTTAACCTCTGCGATAAGATCATGCCCTTCCCCCTTATTTACATAAAAACGGCCTTAATGGAATTAATCTTTCTCAAGATTTCATAAAATAACCTTTAAGGCGATTTTTGTCAACAGAAATCCGGCATAGAAGATGGACTTTGAGACCTGGAGCCGGGCCGGTCTATTGTTATCTGCGGGTTTTATGCCCTTGTGGTGGGATACCGGAAGAGATGGGAAGTGAAGAGTCAAGAGGTGACAGAATCAAAAAGGAGGGGTAGTAGCCGTTGGGTAGAGATACATATCTTTCGCTGCGTTGGTTATAGTCCTTAACTGTTTGCTACTCTGACCGACGGAACTTTATGAGATCAACCAGTTCATTATCTCCACATCTGTACCAATCTTACTCCTGCAGTCGTTACACAATGGGATAAGTTCTATCTTTCCCTCAGTGATTTCATTATATTTAAGCCCACAGTTCGCACATGAGAGAGGTGGCATATAGTCTTCGCCTTTTGGACATCTCTGGGGTATCTGTCCCCTCAAGGAGAATTTCCGGTCAGGATTGAGACTGGACTTTGCGAGGTCATTGTAATCGGTACATTTGTCTGGACAATTCGCACAACGGTACCACTCAAGTGTCCCCTCGGGGCTAATGACGTTTTCGCCTGAGTAGACCATTTTGTAATATCTAAAGGCTATCTTCACAAGGGTATCTTCTCTTATTCCGTCCACGTTATCGTCGGGGTTTTTTGTCGTGACACAGCCTTGATTGACTATCATCTCATCTACCAGCTCTTTAATACGTCGCTTCTGCAAGTCGGTCATCCTTCTCCCCTCCCTGCAATCATGAAGAGAGTGAGTTCATAGAATGTGGCTCTGACTCTGATATCAGGTTTTAATCGTCTTGGAGTAGGACATCTTTCCAGAAAGAAAAAAGGCGAACCCTTTTCGCCTGAGCAGATCCCTTTCTCAGATCCCGCTATTATCAGAGAGCTTGAAGACCTTGAGCAACCTTTCTGCGATGGTCTGGTATACCTCCCAACTGTCATAAAAACCGGATGCCACCCTCTCTTTTGCCTTTCTGATCTTCTCTTTCTCCTCCTTCTCCCCAACACCCCCAACGTTATCAACGGAACCGGATCCGCCCTGGATCACCGGCATTCTGCGGTAAATCTCATCTTCTCGGGCCCTGGAAAGATCCGTAGAGGTAGATATCTCCCCCATTAATAAGTTAGTTCGGGACCTGATGGTCTCTGCTCCCTTCGAGATTTCAATGATATCTTTGAACCGAGCCACCTTTTGCCTTTCGCCATCAGTCTTCCTTCTGCTGAGTCCCATTATCCTCGATTCCTCAGCCAACACACTTTCTATTCTCATATAACCTCTACCTTGATGATCCAGATGTTTCGGATTAAAATAGATGCGACCTGTTACCTTTTTCCCATGAGAACTCCCCCTTTGGGGTTTCTAATGATCTGCTTCCAGGCTTCTCTCAGGTCGCTAAGAAGAGCTATGACAAGATCGATGGGTCTCGAATCGTTCCTTATGTTGGCCTGGGTCAACTGTCTACCCATGAAAGAGTATAGCCTTTCAAGTGAGAAGGCGATCTCCTCACCGGCCTCAAGGTTTAAGGATTTTCTCAGTTCAGATATGGCACTATAGGCCTTATTGATGTAGATGCCTTTTCCTTCGAAATCGCCGGCCTCCATGCGTTCTTTGGCCTGCCGGCTAAACCGGATGGCGCCGTCATACACCATCAGGATCAGGCTCCCCTGGCTGGCCGTACCCACCTGGATCTGTTGATATCGGCTGTAGGGATTGTTTGATGCCATCGCTCATACCCCTCTCTGCATATCCACTGCGTAGCAAGAAGGCACGGACGGGAACCATCCATCCGTGCCTTCTCTCAGCAGTACCTGGAGGCTTAGCCTAATATACCTGCCACGGTCTGCGGAAGCATATTGGCCTGACCCATCATGGCGACGCCCGCCTTCATCAGGATGTTCGCCCTGACAAAATTTGCCATCTCCAGCGCTATGTCCGCATCCCTGATCTGCGACTCCGAGGCAACGGCGTTCTCGTAGCTGATCTGAAGGTTGGCGATGGCATTCGTCAACCGCTCCACGTTTGCTCCGATCTTAGCCCTCTCGGTGTCCTTTGACTTGATGGCCACGTCTATCGTGCTGATAGCAGAAGCGGCGCTATCAATATCACTGATGGTCAGCGCTGCTATGCCGAGGCCTGATGCCGTCATCTCGTTCAGCGTAACGGTGAACTTATCTTGGCCGTTCACATTGTTGATGCCGACGTGGAACGTTATGCCAGTGATGGAGTAGGTCCCATCAATCAATTTCTTGGAGTTATACTCTGTCACCTGAGCGATCCGCGTGATCTCACTCTTTAGGGCCTGGAACTCCGTATCGGCATATGCCCTGTCCTCATCAGAGAGCGTCCCACTGGCCGCCTCCACTGCCAGTTGGCGCATCCTCACAAGTTTCTCATCTATCGTGTTCAATGCCCCTTCAGCAGTCTGGAGCAGGTTCACGGCGTAGTTTGTATTACGGATCGCCTGCTCAGTGCTCGCTATCTGGGCACGCATCTTTTCGGATATGGCCAGACCGGCAGGATCATCGGCTGCAGAGTTGATCCTCAGACCAGAAGAGAGCCTCTGCACCGCCTTGTCCAGCGAATTCTGGGTGGTAAGCAAGTGGCGGTGCGTCTGCAACGCCAGAACGTTATGATTAATCCTGAGTCCCATGAGATCTCACCTCCTTTCCAATAGTCGGTTCTCCTTCCCTATTTTAGTTATCGGTCACCATACCCGAAAACTTTAGAGTTTTTTAAATCCAGATTCGGAAAAACACCGAATGAGCACCGTGTCTTTCAGTGTTCAAAAGAGGAGAGAAGAAAAACAAAAAAGCGGGAAAAATCCAGTTTCTGGATCATCCCGCCTAATTTAATGTATAGGAAGCTCTTCAGAGAGAATATACAGAGGCGTTTCGACGAAAAAGCGGTACGATCCCCCGCTCAAGAACCGCCAAGATTTTTACAAAAAGAGGAATTAGTCCGGAATCAGGAGCTGCAATACACCTTCTGCGACGGCTAAACGGACATCCTTCGAGGAGTAGAAATCCGTTTTCAGCCGCGTCTTTACCCGATCTACTTTCTCCTCCCGGGCATGAAGCGTTCTATCCGGCTCAAACCGTCCCAGATCAAGCAAAGATCGAATCTTACGGAAGTACTTGGCCCAATGGGAAAGATCTATCCTGTCGGTCCCCCTGGTCAAAGGTCCACCCGTATCCCGGGACAACCCAGATCTATCCCTCTCTTCCACCTGTCTCCGGACTACATGGCCGCTATTGGGCCCTTGAGAGACTTTCTCAACCGCCATATTCATCCTTTCGCAACTACCTTGTAAATCCTGTGGATAATCAATAAGATACATCCATAGGGCCATTGATGATCTGATTCCAGGCATCCCTTAGTTGGGTCAGGAGGGTTATTACGAGATCGATGGGCCGGGGATCATTCGCCAGATTGGCCTGATCCAACTGCTCGATCATGAAAGAGTAGAGCTTTTGAAGGGATGAAGCGATCTCCTGCCCGGCCTCAAGGTTCAACGACCTTTCTAATGCAGATATCGTATCACGAGCCTTATTGAGATAGGTCCCCTTCCGCTCCAGGTCTCCGGATTCCAGCCTTGCCCTGGCCTTCCGGCTGAATCTGATCGCCCCATCATAGGTCATCAGTATCAGATCCCCCTGGCTCAATCCTTCCGTCATCGCCTCCTGATATTGGGGAGTAGGGTTGTTCAAAGCCATGTCAATCCCTCCTTTGGTAAGGTCAGAATAAAATAAGGTTGTTAAGTTGACCCGCTAAGAAGTTGCTCTGGGCATTAAGTTGCGACATGATAAGCTCCAGTGCTATAAATTGATCCCTGTAGTGCTGCTCAACGGATGTTAGCCGTCGTTCCATGTCATCAATCCTGTTCTGAAGGTAGTCAATGGAATCCTGAAGGTGGTCCTCGGCTCCAGGTATGAGGCCGTCATAAGGGTCTGTGATAAAATCCACCTCGTCGGTCATCTGAACGGACACGCCCAATGACAGCCTTATCTCTGCTGTCTCTGAGGAGTTACCAGCGTAGGTGACTTTCAGCTTCAGACCCTCCTCAGGATTGTCTGAGGCCCCCACAAGGTAGTCACCCTCCACGTCGGCGGCGTTACCGTTTATAGTCCCATCGGTTAGATTGCCCTCCGCATCAAAGTTGGCGACCACGGTGTAAGTCCCCGCCTGGGTCTCTGAGGTCCTGGTGAAATAACGGATGTTGGAATTGGTTGTGCTCCAGTCAAGGGCAAACAGGTCTCCAACAGCATCGAAGTCTTCATCGAGGGCATCCGTCAACTTCGTGTCGTCAATGGACAGGGAACCACCACTTCCGGACTTTATGCCGATCTGAGAGAGGCTTTCAAAGGTGGCGCCGCTTGCTAAGCCAGGGATAGCGGAGCTGATTATCCTCTGTATCCTGCTCTTGATGTTCCTGAGGGTCCCGTCACCAAGTAAGACCCCGGCGGTCTCCGTCTCCGTGTCATAGGAGGTGTGGGTTGCGATCAGAGAGAGGAGATCATTATAGGAGGAGACGAATTCCTCTATCTTGCTCTTCACGGCATCTACATCGTCTGAGATCGAGAGGGAGACCGTTTGGGTGGCATCAACGGACTTGAGGTTGATGGTCACCCCCTCGATCACATCGGTTATCGTATTGGAGCTCTTGGTTATGTAGACGTTGTCAACCTTGAACTTCGCGTCCTGTGACGACTGCAAGGTGGGATTGAATACATCGATGGAAAAGGTGTCGCCTGCCACAATCGTATCTCCGGACGAAGAGAGGGTCACCATCACTCCTTCGCCATCACCACTCAGCTCTCCAATGTCCACAGCCGTACCAACCTCTGCGGAGGTGACGTCGAAGGAGCCGGTATTCCCTTCCGAGTCTTGCCAATTGATGACTATCGTATCGGTCCCGAGGGTCCCACCCGTGCCAACTGTAAAGCTGAAGGTCTTGTTAGCCGAACCCGTGTAGGTCCCACCCGATGTGGCGGTGGCGGTACCTGTCCAGGTGTCATATTCCACGTCATCTATCGCCGTAGCTGAAAAATCCAGATTCGTATCATTCTGTGTGATCTGTATCTCATTACTGGTTCCTGAATCATTTGCTGTAAGGACAAGACGATAAGGGTTTGTGGAGGATCCGTCGTTCAGTATGGTGGCAGTGACATCGCCATCAGAAGCGTTGATGCTATTCATCAGATCGAGAAGCGTGGTGGAAGAGGTGACCGAGACCGAGGTCACGGTCCCTGAACCCACCTTAAACTTGAAATACCCTGAGTCCGATGCAACTGCCGTACTGTCCTCATCAGCCCAGCCCTGAGAGGCGAGTTTGTGTGCCTTTGCCAATTGGCTGACGATAATTGAGTAACTGCCTGAGATAGCCGTCCCGCTCGCTGTAGCGGTCAGGATATCCTCATCGCTGGAGGTCGCCGCCTTGACCAGGAACTCCTCCCTCGTATCCATGGATTCGGCGGTAGTCTTTAAGGCCAGAAGTTTGGTGTTTATATCCTGCCAGGCGGACAGTTTCTCCTGATAGTCCGACTGTCTGGCCTCCAACAGTTGGACCGGCCTTCGTTCAACCTCCATCAGCTTCGAGATGATCTCATCCCAGTCCATCCCCGATATCAAACCGCTAACAGAAGAGACAGCCATGCACCCTCCTCAAAACCCGTCGGCGAGGAGTAATTCAGTCCCCACCGTTCTGCGGTGGTGATTAAACCTAAATCCGGAAAAATTGAGGGCTGAAGAACACCGAATCTGGACAAACTTAGATTAAGAAAATACAGACCGATCAGCCCTTCAACAGGCTAGCCACTGTCTCCGGAAGCATATTTGCCTGAGCCACCATGGCAACCCCTGCCTTCATCAGGATATTGTTCCTCACGAACTCCGCCATCTCCAAGGCGATGTCCGCATCCCTTATCTGTGACTCCGAAGCAACGAGATTCTCATAGCCAACCTGGAGATTAGCAATCGTGCTGGTCAATCGGTCAATGTAAGAACCGATCTTGATCCTCTCTGTGTCCTTCAGGTCGATGGCGCTGTCTATTATGGCAATGGCAGATTGAGCGCCACTTACTGTGCTGAGGTCCACATTATGCAGTTGCAGACCGGATGCGGTCATGTCATTGAACGTCACCCTGTACCAGTCTTCACCCTGTACGTTATTGATATCGATCTGGAACCTTACACCAGAAGAACTGAGAGAGCCGTCGATCAGCTTCTGGGCGTTATATTCAGTCACCTGGGCTATCCTGGTTATCTCATTCCTCAAGGTGTCGAATTCCTGCTGAGCGTAACTCCTATCCTCATCGGTCATTGTAGCTGCAGAAGCCTCTACCGCAAGCTCCCGCATCCGGATCAGTATACCACTGATCTGATTCAAACTGCCTTCCGCTGTCTGGAGCAGGTTCAGAGCATAATTGGCGTTGCGTGTGGCCTGCTCGGTGCTGGATATTTGAGCTCGCATCCGTTCGGATATCGCCAGACCAGCAGCATCATCGGCTGCCGTGTTGATCCTCAAGCCTGATGAGAGCTTCTGGACCACCTTCTCAAGAGAGTCCTGTGTGGCCTTCAGGTGTCGATGTGCCTGCAACGCCAAAAGATTGTGACTGATCTTCAAACCCATAAGGTCCACCTCCTTTCCGCCAATGCTATACGCCTATCGATGAATAGTAGCAATAACCATGCCACCTTCCGTTTGCGGTGTTTATGCATGATCATGTAGGACCCAATATCAAGAGACAATGGGGTAGTTACCCTCTATTCTGAGTAGTAAGTTTCTCCTTTTCGCCCAGAGTTACGATTGTGGTTAAAAATGGAAACCCCATACTATGCACCTAAATTGGGAAAAAATTTCCCTTTTCATGAGTCAGGCTTTCCTCTTAGGTAAGAGCTTGTGTTACTATAGCCTCCGTCGGTCTGATATGGAAGACTTCGTTAGCGAGCTATCTTCTCATGTCCAGAAACCTTGCCCTGTAAGGTCTCTTTGGGAAGTACTCTCGTAGCAGTGACTTACCCTTCTGTACTCCCTTAAGTCCGGCTTCTATAACACGCCGTTTTTCTGACAGAAGGTGGCCGGTCTCTTCTTCAACAGTTAGGATGCCTTTTAAAAGCTTCCGTATTCTGTCTATAAGCTCATTGAGCGAGGAATCCCCCCTTTTTCTCTGGTCAATCGACCTGCCCTTCAACCACTCCGCCCTCAGAGGGGCCAACCTTACCTCGATCTCTGCGATCTTCTCAATCCAGCGATCTTTCTTCTCCAAGAGAGGATGCAATCGTGTCAAATCACTAGACTGGAGGATCTCCCTTTGTGTGAAGGCAAGTTGATGCAAGCACTGGTAGCACTTGAGCTCCTCCTCCAGCCAGGACTGCATCCTCTCCATATCGGTCTCTGCTATCATGGGCGATATCTCCTCTGTTAGGCGCCATTGCTCAATGCCAAATGAAATCTGATCTCCTCCTGAAGGTTGAGAAGAACTCCTTTGAACTCCTTCAACAACGGTGCCAACTGATATTCCAACAGGTCGGCTAACATTATCCAGTCCTTGTCGAACTGGGCCAACAGTATTTCATCAGCCATCCCATGAAGTTGAGATGCAAGAGAGGCAAGACGTGAGCAGAAGCCTTCTTCTCCTTCCCCGCACCCCGATATGTCCCGAGATTTCCCCTCGTCATCGGAGGGCCTCCTTTCCGGAACAGGTTCTGCCGGAAAAAGATGTAACAGTTGACGTGTCCCATCAATAATACGGACGAGCCACCGAAGGCCCTCCAGACATTGGGCGTATAGCGTGTTTGCCTCCGCATCCTCGCCCGCACGAAGAAGCCCTGCAACCTTCTCTAACCCGAAGCTGAGCAGCTCAAGGTAACCGGTAGCGCTCAACAGATTCTGATAGGCCAGATGTCTTGGATGAGCGGTTTCTATCTCTATCGTCTCGATCTCCTCGAGGGGAAGAGGGTAATACTCCCCCTGGACCTCTGCAGGGAGCTCTTTACCGTTAAGCCTGACCTGGGTAATGACCGACTTGGAGGCAAGGATCTCTCTGGAAAGCTTCTCCATTACCTCCCCGAAGTCGGAGAGGCCGGACACCTCCAATTTAACCTGTGACTGTTGTCCATCAATCTTCAGTTGGAACATAATTACACCTCCCTATATCGTCTTCTCAGCAGAGAGATGATCTTCTGCATACGATGCACGTATGTATGCTGCTTGACCACTCTCAACCGGGCCCTTCTGGCAATTTTTTCCCTCTCCCCCTGATGTCGCAAGTAGTAGCCTACCAGATCCCTCAACTCCTCTTTGCTGTGATAACAGACAGCCTCCTTCCCCACCTCAAAGAGTTCATCCATATCAGCCTGGTGATCTGTCAGTAAAAAGGCCTCACAAGCGGCGACATCAAAGACCCTCTGATTCACAGCGCTGTTCATCTGAAAACTTGTGGCATTCAGGTTCACCGTGGATCCGTTGTAGAGCAAAGGCAACTGAGTGTAATAATTCAACCTGGGGAAGAGGGCTATGTTATCCGCCCCATCAAGGAGCACCATCCAGCCCCTGTCTCCGTAAATACGTATTTTAAACGGCCTGAGTTCCTCCAAGAGCTCCTTTCGATACTCCTGAGTAGCCTTCAAGACCAAAGCCGACTCAAAATTGAGCCGATGCCGCCGATCCTCGAAGGGGACCGACAGGCCATGTTTCTCTTCTATCTGCCTCAATATCCTCTCTATTGGAGTGCTATGGCACTTTTTCTGCATCTGGAGGGCGATCCTTCCCAGCTTATCAGTAATCTCGCTGTTAGGGAATCTTCGGAACCATTCTCTCACAGCGTCCACCATAGAATTGCCAACGAAACTTATGCTACACCTGTACTTATTGAGTTCAACGGAAGAGGGAGAAGTTCTTTTGAATACCTCCGGGTCAGTGGCCAGGGGGAGATAATAGACGTTCTCGAAACCGAAGTCCTCTATTCTTGCTATATAGCTCTTCTCCCATATGAAGATATGGGCGAATGGGGAGAGGTTGCTCTCATAATTTTGAAGGATATAGGAAGGACTGTCCACGAACCAGGAGACGAAGGGGATCTCCAGCGAAGTCAACAGTTCTGTCAGCCTCCCATCCTCATCGAATCCCAGATGATTCACGGTGAATATGAAATCCGGTTTCACCTTGACAATTTTAGATATAAGGACCTCGATGAAGTTTCTACCATCCTCCTCATCGCTCTTAAAGGGACCAGATAGTACAGGAACAAGGTCAACCCTGTGTCCTAACCTCTTTATGGCCTGGATGCACTCTCTGAGGAGAAAGTATCCGCTGTCGAAGAAGAGGATCGAGAACCTCTCGCCGTGAAATTTAGGGTAGGCCACCTGCCTTTTAAGAGAAGAGGTGCTGAGCCTCCCAACTCTTTTTAACACAGGTTCATAAAACCGGGGGAAGGCCCTTATTGAAGGGGCATGTCGGATCACTTTGAGGTCTCTGAGGGAGTACTTCAGTTGAAGCTTTCCTATCCTGTGTATGGCCCTATCGCAGGCTTCCCCGACTATCAGATGGATGTTCGGACGGGAGAGGACATCCCTGAAGTCGAACAGGGATAATGCGGTGCGGAAAAGTTCCGGGCTTTTCTCCACCACAATTACAGGTCGATCCTTTCGTAGGCTCTTGAGCAGGCCGAAAAGCGTATACCCCAGACCAAGGCCCACTATCACCGGTATCTGGAAATCCGTTAAGCTGCTACTCCTGATAATCTTTTCGGCCTCTCCTCTGGGATCACAGGTGCTGTGGAAGGTGATCCAGGTCCCATCCTCTCCCTTGAGCCGACATGTCTTCTCCCCGTTTCGGCAGTCAAGGATCCTCACGTTCTCCTCTATCTCGGAGTCCTTAAGTTCGAAAAGTATCTCTGCCAGTTGGGGCTCTCGGGCCTTCAACAGGTCTATATTCCTCTGCCATATGTTCATCCTCTGCTTCCTCTGCCTGACGAGGTTGCGAAGGGATGTGGTTATCAACCGGTGCATTATCAAAGACTCCCGATGGAGAAGTCTGTAAAGCCTTGAGGTCCTCAGGGCTAACGGAAAGAGCTGATCCTCCTCTAAGTTCCCCTTACCGAAGTTGAACATCAGTGTAAGGGGACGGACGCCTCTGTGGATCAGCCCAAGGAGACCGATGCGTTCGTCTATCCCGGTCAATCTTCTCCCGATCTTCCTGGCAAGGTGCAGATCAATCCTTTTTACAGGTCTCTGAGACAGTCTGATTAGATCCTCACACAACCGTAGGCCTGTGGCACTCAGCTTCACCAATCTCTTCAGAGAGCGGACATCTCTTTCTATGGCATGCCTTAACTTCTCCGCATCCTTGACCTCAAAGAGGGATAAACACCTGTTGGCAAGTTTTTCAGCCTCGGCTCTTATCGACCCTAAATCCTCCGCATTTTGTCCCGGATTACCGGAGCATGAATCGAGGGCCATTACCCACATCCTCCTATAGGCCAGATTAAGGAGGTCCCTCTTGGTCAACGGTCGCCGGATAAGTGGCAGGAAATCCAACATACCATCCCCATCGAAGGCTGTGTAAAACATCCTTATCCCTTTGTATTCTTCTGAATCATCCAGTTGTTCGATAAACCTCCCTGGCCCGCAGCTTTTTGTTTCGGGTAGAGAGCGGCTCAGTTCCACAGCCTTCAGGACGACTTCAGGAGAGATATACCGCTTGCATACCGGATTTCTACACTCAACATGTGGGTTGCATGGTGCACAGGGTATGCTTGCTTCTAAGATGAGGTTGCCTTCCCCATAAGGGCCGGTTTCAAAGGAGCGTACTGAACCGAGAAATAGGGCGATGACTCTGGTTCCTACTGCACAGGCTATGTGCATGGTTCCCGTATCATTGGTTATCAGCAGATCGCACCTCTTAAGAAGCGCAGCTAATTGGGCCAGATCGGTCTTTCCGATGGCGTTGATCACCGGCGCCTTCATCTCAGATTGGATCTCTTCACCCAGGACCCTTTCATTAGGGGAGCCAAAGAGGATGACTTTGGCGTTATACTCATCAGTCGTCAGCATATCTCCAAGTCGGGCAAAAGAGCTTGTTGGCCACCTCTTGTCCACCTGGCTGGCCCCGGCTTGAAAGCCCACCAGCCAGTCCGAATCACTCACTCCGTTTTTCACAAGGAAGTCCTTGCTATATTCCTCTGCCTCAGAGGAGACCTCCAGATGGAGGCTCCCACCGCCGGACTTAATATCACCACATGCACAATGAATATCTACTAAGTTAAACTGGTTAAATTCCCTATTCTGGGTGGCGTTAAAGAAATAGTTCATCCAGGGATGTTTTATGAGCTGGTAACCCTCCCTGTCTATGGTGAGGCCCCTGGTGTCCGGTGCACCGATCAGAGAGGTTATCAGGGCGCTGGCCCTGGAGTGTGTCAGGTTGATCACCATATCGTATTCCTGGCCCTTCAGCTTTGTAATAAGGGACTCAAGATAATGGTAGTTATCCACCAGAGAAAAACTCGGATCCACCAGCCTCGGTATGAACTCCTCAAGGTCGAAGGTGTATAGGTCTTCAATGAAAGGGATCTGTTTGCAGATCTCGCTAAATCCATCGTTTACAAGGAGAGAGATCCGGCAGCCCGGATATCTCTCCTTCAAGCCGGCTAACAGGGGTGTGGTTTGCAGCAGATCCCCCATCCGCGTCATACTTATGATCAAGATCTTCTTCATCTTATCTGTGTATAGGGTAGAGGCAGAGCCGATATCTCAGATTACCTTTTTCTCCTTGGCCCAGTCCCAGATTTCGTACATCAGAAGGAACACTCCTTCCGGTCTGGTAAGTTCTCCTTTGCCCTTTCGTATCTCCTGGACTATATCCTTTAGGGTCAACCGGTCTCGACCCTTGAACCTTGTCAGAAATCGTCCAAGCTCGCTATCTCCTCTGGCCTGCCTTATCAGTTCACTCACCCTTTCACCCTCCTGCCCTTTGGCCCCGAGTCTCTCCTCCCTTTCATAGATAAATTCCAACATCTCCCTCATCCTCGCCTCGTAAGTGTGATCTTTTGCAACCCTCTTCTTTGCCCTCGAAGCGATCCTCTTCCGTTCCAGGGGGTGGTCCAGGTAGTACTCTATCTTCGCCCTGAGGTCGTCGATGTCACTGTAGGTGATGATCTCCTTTCCGATTTCAAACAGTTCTGGCAATTCAGATCTGAAATCCACGAGCTGAAATCCTCCAGCCGCAGCGATTTCGAAGGTCCTTGGGTTGACGAAATCCCCATTGGGGTTAACCCCATTGTGATAGGAGGAGGAATGAAGGTTCAAGTTTATCTTCGAGGCGCAGAAGATCTTCACGCATTCTTCGGAGGTTATCCTCTGGCCGGACCTTTGAATAACCCTCCCCAGGGGAGAAGAGATATCCCACCCGTCGCCCCAGATTCTGAAATCAAAGTCCAACAGGGAGGGAAAGAAGTTTCGTCTGTTGTAATACCCCGCTCCTATAAACGAGATATCGCTGGAGAACTCCCTCTGTTCTTCCTTTCTCAGTCTCACCTTTCGGTGGATCTTGGGAGATGCTGCCAGCGGGAGGTAATGATAGTTCTTCACCCCGATCCTCTCCAGCTCTTCGAAGAACTCTCCTCTCTGGATGGTGAAAAAGTAGTCGTAATGGGGAGCGATCTTTCTCCAGTAGTCAAAAAAGCGAAAGTCTTCGACAAACCAGAACGCAGTAGGGATACCCAGTTGACGGAGACGTTCCAGTACCTCCCTGTTTAAGGGGGCCTGTGCCAGGGCAAAGACCAGATCTGGTTTTACCTTAAGACATCTGGCCATTGCAGCCTCCGATAAGAGGCAGGTAAACAGTCCTCTGAGCTGTTCTAAATGGGACTCTACGTCGGTGATGCGCTCAATAGAATCCAGTGCCTGCTTGTAAACGCTGTTGTCCAATACCTCAACTTCGTGGCCCATGTCTTTCAGGGCCTGTGTACAGTAGTGGGCAATGGGCAATGAGCCGCCATATATGGGATAGACCACCAGTATCCTTAATCTACCCATGGAGAGGAAGCGTTGGCGGTTTATGATCCTGGTCAACTTATGGAAATAGTCCTCATTGATTCTTAAAGATGGATGGTGTACTATCGTTACCAGCTCCAGGCCACCGCTTCCCAGCCCTTCGAAGATGCGCCGGAGACCCCTTTCTTCGAACAATCCGTCGGCCCTTTTGCCGATCAGCAGGTGGGTCTTCGTCAGGATATCCTCTAAGTCCACATATTCCATGGCACAGCGTAGTATCCCCAATGAGGGCTCGACGACAAAGATCGGAGTCTGGGTCTCAACCCTTTTGAGAAGTTCTTTAATGTGATAGCCGAAACCCAGACCCAGGACCAGAATGGCCTTTTTCCCGGGACCGTCTCCCTCCGGCATCTGGGACCGGATCAGGATCTCTGCCTCCCCTAATGGGTCATAGGAGCTGTGAAGGGATATCCTGCCGATCTTTGGGACAGGCAGACCTATCTTTGAGATCTTAACCTCGATCCCCTCCGACTCCTCTTTTAGCCGTGAGCATAGCCCTGGATCGACCTTTCCTAAGAGCTTCATATTCTTGTCATATAGGGTCATATGCAAACTCCTCCTGGGCTAATCGTAGGCTTTTGTAAAGGCCATCAAACAGGTCTCTCAATTCCCTTTTGAACTCATTGCCATTCAGATACAGGTTCTCTCTTTCTATGAAATAATAGTCCACTATAGGTCCTAACAGGGGTTCCGTCTGCCTCAGATGCCTCAACAGCTCCTCGACGTCTTTTATCTCAAAGTCCAGAGATTCGCCCTCCGAAGCTATGTATCTGCCCGATAGGTCTCTCCCCCTCTTCATCAGTCCGGCAACCAGCCCTAAGTCAGTAAAAAATCGCCGCAACCTCTCTTTCACATCCTGTTGGCTGGAGCGGGGATGATGTGGGGCTAACATACTGTGGGCATTTGAATCCCGGTCAATGCGATCTCCATCGAAAAATCGTCTCCACATCCCTTCGTACCAGAGGGCGATGATCTCTTCGACAGACCGTCCGCTCTTGACCATTGGGAGGTATCTCACGCCCCATCCGTCGGCTTGAGAATAGAAAACGTCAACGTCTGGCGGGATGTTTTCGGCCTGGAATACGCAATCGTTCACCTGTTGCTTGACCACCTCAAAGACAAGCCCAGGCGTTATCACATCCTTACACCTGAAATCTCTGCAGGACGTGACCGTCTCAATACAGGGAAAACATGGCAGATTGGCCTGCAATATGATGTTGCCTTCTCCGTATGGGCCTGTTTCATAGCAGAAAGCAGAGGCGTAAAAGAGGGCCGTCACCCTTGTACCTACCGCTGTTGCCAGATGCATGGTGCCTGTATCAGGGGTGACCAGCAGGTTACATCTCTCTAACAAGGCCGCCAACTGACCGATGGAGGTGCTGCCGATGGCATTAATCAACTTCTCAGCTTCCGGTTCCGGGCCTTTACTTTTCAGCTCTATCTCTCTACCCACCTCCGCCTCTGAGCGGCTGCCGAACAGGATAACTCTGGCGTTCAGCTTTTGGATCAGCAGTCGGGCTAAATCCGCTATGTAGTCGGCTGGCCAGCGTCTGAACCTGCTTCCTGCCCCGACCTGCAGGCCAAGGACCAGTTCGCTATCAGAAATTCGGTGCTCTTCACAGAAACGCCGGGCAAAACCTCTGTCTTCATCTCTGACCTTGAAAACAAGTCTCTTCCGGCTGGGAACTGCATCTGCACAGTGGGTGAAGATGTCGACCAGGTTAAACCTATTTAACCTGCGATGGGATGTGAGGATGAAAAGGTAGTTCATCCACCGGTCTTTAATAATCTCCCTCCCTCTGTTAGGAGCGGGCCGGTAACCACGGACTTCTCTGGCGTCAAGCAGCGAGCTCAAAACGATGCCCAGCGGAGTATAGTTCAGATTGAAGACTATGTCAAAGACTCTGCTTTCCAAGCTCTGAAGCTCTGCTTTCAGGAGTCGGTACTTTTCGATTAATGTGTGGTGGGGGCTGAGGATAAAGGGCAAAAAGGCCCTTATCCTAAACCCGATAACTTCGTCCACACAGGGGTTATTTTCTACCACCTCCCTCAGTTGGTCGTCCACCAAGACACAGATATGGGCCTGGGGGTGGTGTTCTCTAAGTCCGGCTAAAAGTGGTGTGGACTGCAGAATATCACCCATACGGGCAAGCTGGATGACCAGAATTGTCTTCATCTGCTCCCACCCTATGAGGGTCCCTCTTCTCTGTTCTATCGGGACGCGGACAACGGTTGATATAGTCCATAACTCCGTCCATGTCGGCCACGGCTAATGCGACGGTGGTGTCGGCTGCACCATAGTAAAGGCGAAGTTGATTCATCTGCCTGTCAACAACGGCACCTGAGGGGAAAGTTACACCGCCCACATCGCCGATACGTTCATAGGGCTCGCTCGGGCCGAAGATCCATTCGTCACTGCGCCGGATCAGCCTCCAGGGTTCTTCCAGATCTAGCAACGCCAGGCCCACCCGATAGATACTACCTGAGGCCGTCATCCGTACCCCATGATAGAAGATGAGCCAACCCTGGGAAGTCTCGATTGGCTGTGCAGCCAAGCCAACCCTGTGGCAATCCCACCAGCCTGGCCTGGTGGGAATCAGAACTTGATGGTCTCCCCAATGCTTCAGGTCTGGAGAGAAAGAGATCCAGATGTGGGCCTGCCCCCGGACAATTGGGCGATGGATCAGCGCAAAGCGCCCTCCAAAACGGCGAGGGAAAAGGCAGGCATCCTTGTCCTCGGGCGGCAGGAGAGCTCCCCGTCTGTTGAAGGTACGGAAGTCTTCCGTCTCCGCCAGAGAGATCACAGGGCCTCCTTCGGAGAAGGAGACATAGGTAATGGCATATTGCCCTTGCTCTTCCATCCAGACAATCCTGGGATCCTCCAATCCCCACCTCTCCTCCTGGTGGTCATTGTCCGACTCCAGCGTTGGAGACGGATCTATGCGCCAGTTTGTTCTGCCGTCTTGACTTCTTGCAGCGGTCAGGTGAGAGAATCCGCGCATATCTTCGGAACGTACTAAAAGTAGGGTCTCGCCATCGATCTCCGTAGCCGCGGGATTGAATACCGCGCTCACCGGGTATGGCCACTGGGAGGGCCTCAGTATGGGATTGTTTTTATCGCGGCGAAATAACCGACTTCCCTTCTCGTGCCTTGTGAACCTGTCCATTTGGCTCTCCTTGAGAATTGTTGGGTTTGGTTCTCAGAAATTCCTCAGGCCAATTCTTTCCTTATAACTGGATCTCCAAAACGGCTGTTGCCGTTCGAGTCTGAAACTGACTCTGTTACAACTCGATCAAACGGGGTGAACTGGAGAACATGGTCCATGCGGTTAAGTTGGATGAGCAGAGAGGTTATTTACAACCCTTAAGAGATTGCTTGTTGAGCCTCTGCTCTCCTCAAGAGACTCTTTATTTCGCAATTACTCGGATACAATTCTAAATAGTTTGCTAAGTACTGTTTAACCAGACTGAACTTCTTCAATTCAAAACCACATCCAGATAAATTCCTTAATGCCTCTAAATAACCGGGGTTTATTGAAAGGGCCTTCTGAAATTTTTCCAGGGCCTCTTTTTTCTGACCGACTTTCCACAATACAACCCCCAGATTATTAAAGGCCTCTTCTTTCTGTGGGTTAAGTTCAATGGCCTTACAAAGAAGATCCTGCGCCTGTTTGAAATCTTCCAATTGAGCAGAAACTTTACCCAGTTTAACTAAGGTATCATAAGAGTCCGGGGCTAATTCTAATGACCTAATCAGACAGCTTTCGGCCTCCTTTAATTTGTTTAATTTCGCCTTAGATTCCCCCATTTGATAGTAGGCAATTGCTTTCTCTTCCGGACTTGCGCACACGGCTTTTGTAACTTTCTGTAGGAGATTGATGGCCTGAGTGTAGTCCTTACAGGAATACAAGGCAAGTGAATAAAGCAGAATACTTTCGATGTCCAGCACGTTCCAACAATAAAATTTCAATACCCTCTCTGCTTCTGCAAAGTCTCCAAGATTGAGTAAGGAAAGCCCAAGCATCTTATATGCCATATAATAGGACGGAGAAACATCAACGGCCTCTGCAAACAGTTCTTTTGCCGCCTGAAAATCACCCCGGTTGTATAATCCCCGACCCTTTAGAACCAGTTGCATGGCCGTTATCCTTGCATCAGGATCTAAAGACCACTTACGCGAAAATTGTATTTCATCTTTCATCATGTCCATACTATCTGAAACAATAGGATTAGTAGTTATCGTTTCGCCGTAACTGTCGGCATCTTCAACAACTTCTTTAGTATTGTATCCAGCCAATTTCACTCTCAACACGTAATCTTCCAAAAGAAAGCCGGCTGTAGAAAATCTACTATCAAACATCCCTATGTTCATAACAACTTCTCTCGGCAGAATTAACATCGTTGGGATACTTTGACCCTCACTTTTGGAATAAACCTGAAGCGCACCCAGATTGCTCGTCGTTGTAAATGCTTTGAGATATTTCTCTCCAGCCTGCAAATCCAATGTTACGCCCGGGAACGCAATTGCGACGTAGCTGGAAGATGATTCTAAGATGCTTCGATTTATCGCTGTAGCAAGGAACGGATATGGTTTTTTCTGTCTGAAACAGAAGGGTATTGTCTCTCCGCCAAGAGAGGGTATTTTGAAGATCACGTGTCTCCTTTGATCTATAAGCAGAAATTGTATGGACATTTTATATTTGCCGAGGGCTTTGTCGACTATCTTCCCTTTGTTGGCGGTCAGGACAATGCCTACATTATAAAAGGGGACCGTTACCTTATGCGTTATTGGTTGAGACTCAATAACGTTAAGCATCTGTTGTAAACGATGGGAATAGGTATGTTCACTCACAGCCCTTCGATAAGCTGCATCGGCTATTTCCCTCCTCTCTTCTGGATTCTCTATGTAGAACTTTACCTTTTCCTGGAGGTCCTTTTTATCACTGAAGGTAATCACCTCTCTTCCAACCTTAAAAAATCTGCTTATATCCTCTCTGCTCTCATCTACTATTTGAAACCCCCCGCAGCCGGCAATATAGAAAAAGGTCCCATTAGGGCTTTTTGCCACAACATTTTCTCTATGAGTAGTGACATCGCTCTCTGAACGATGGATGTTTAGATTTATCTTTGCGCCCGAGTGGTAGCGGGCTGCTTCCCAAAGGCTAACGACCTTATTGAGGCTTATGAGTGAGCCACATTTAAAACGGCCCCAGCCTGGGCCCACTATCGAAATCTTCGCCGGGAGCCCAGCCAATGTTCTTATGATCCTCTTCCGTCGGGGGAAATAGCTTCCTACTAAACATACGTCACTTACATGCTCTTCGTCCAGGTCTCTTCTTTTCCTATGAACTCCTAAATCATCAAAGCCATGAGGCAGGAAAAACGTGTTGGGGTTTCCATGCCGACGATGACATTCCACGGTTGAAGAGTCCTGAAGAAAGACGTAAGAAAAGAATCTCCCAAAGTCTATGGTTCGAGCAAGATCGTAGGGTTCATCCATGAACCACACAGATGAGGGTATATCTATCTTCTTAATCTTGAGCAGAATATCCCTTGGAATCATATAGCCCTGTAGACAGAATAACAGATCCGGGTTTGTCTTTTTCACCTCTTCCAAGATTCCTTGCGGTGGTAAACTGGAAGAGTAGAAATGGCGTATTTGCTCCTTATCATAAAGACCGAAATTCACGTACGCCTGAGCCATAAACGTTTGCGGCTGCAAGTCATAAACGACTACTCTGTGACCTAACCTTTTGAAGGCGCGAATCAGGAACCCGTCTATCTCAGTGTGCGGCCATAGATAACCTGCTGTGATGTAAAAGATCTTCTTCCTGTCTTTTCTTCGGAAGAGAACCGCATGTGGGGCAACAACAGCAGGGTCAAGGCTACTGTCCGGCTTAAAACCGAAGCGTGCAAATAGATCAATCCAGTATTCGATAGGCTGGACGTTAACGTGAGTAGGGTCAGGATAGTTTCTGTCAGGAGTCGAAGAAAATAGGATCACATCTGTCAATTTTGATATGTTCGCCACTGCATCAAAGGCATCCTGGGCACTGAGATGTTCTAAAACTCCAATTGCTATGACTAAGTCATATCGTTTTGCCTCCACTGATAGATCAAGGACCGAACAGACTCGACAGTAGGGTCTGATGTCCTCTCTCACCTGGCCGATAGCGTAACTCGAGATATCGATACCTTCTGCATCGACACCCAGGTCCCGGAGACACTCTAAAAGAAACCCTTTAGCACACCCAACCTCCAAGACAGTTCCTGGGCTTATCTCTTTAACGATATAATTTGCCAGCCTCTTAAAGTGACTCATCAGAATTTCTCGCCTATATCCCTTTCCTTCCCAGGAAGAAAAGTATTCCCTGCCAAACAATTGAGGGTTCGGAGAATTACGACTTTTTTTTGAAATCATCTTCATAATCTTTTAACCCTCATATTTAACTAATTTGCTTACTGATTGTTAGGATAGATCAGAGATGCAGTACGCTCTGATACATAAACTTCCACTTATTGGCACAGCGTGATTCTCGTAAATAGTATTGTTTTCTTTTAGCGGTGATCCAGATTTCCAGATCGTTATAGCATTTCCAGGAGAAGAATGTGGTGCTTCAAAGTATAGGTAAAAAAGTTTGCCATTTGAAT
>DTYK01000271.1 GCA_012961925.1 Candidatus Latescibacterota bacterium | reverse complement strand
TTGGAGCAACTTAACCCTCTATTTGCGTTGTTGCTTTTCAAACGAACTGGTAGCACCGCACTCCGGACACTTCCTGGGTTTGCATCTCGTCTCTTTCTTGAAACCGCAGTTGCTACATATCCAGACGTCCACGCTCCTCACCTCCTTCTTGGCCAGTTTCCACAACAGCCACCCCTATAGGCTCATGCGACTCAACCATGAGAGATATCTCACATCAGCTCCCTGAGATATCTCACAGTCCTGGGGAGCAATACCTCTGGATCACCAGGCACACCGCACTCAAAAGCCATATATTTCTGATACCCCATCCTCTTCAAGGCGTCTAACGCCGCCCTGAAGTCCGTATGCCCCCAGCCCGGCAGAAACCTTGTGCTATCAGCCAGATGGACGTGCGCCAACAGCGTCCCTGCATATATCATCGCCTCCGGTATAGTCTTCTCCTCTATATTCATATGGAAAAAGTCGGCCATCACCTTGACAGCAGGGCTGTTGATCCGCTTTGCGATCCGCACAGCATCCTCTATCCGGTTCATAAAATGGGTTTCGTAACGGTTCAGGGGCTCAAGTAGGATTACAGAGCCAACCTTCTCAGCATATCTGCTCAGATCACCCAGCAGATCGATCAGGAGATCCTGTTCCAGGTCAAAAACCGTCTTATACGGCGCCAGATCTGGAAGCCGTGCCTCTCCAAAAATGGGGACCACTATTAGACCTTCGGCGCCAATCTCAGCGCAAATTCCCAAGAGTTCCTTTATATCCCTAAGGGCAAGGTCACGTTCCTGGCGATCCGGGCTCAAAAGGCAACCCCTATACCCGGTACATATGGAGCTTGGCCGCACCTTCCTACCCTTTGTGGCAGCAATGACCTCCTTTTTCCTTTCAACCAGATCACTGCCGAAGATCTCAATCCCATCGAAACCATACCTCTCAAGGTTCGCAACCTTCTCCTCCAGACTTTTGCCAGGAACCATCCCCTCCTGACATGACAGCTTCATCGTCCCATCTCCTTTCAATTGCAAAACTACAGGGTTAATTACCGAGCAGCATTCCCCGGTTAACCAATTAATCACTTACCAATCACCGATCAACCGTCTTTTAAGAAAGATATCAAAACTTCACATCAAGCTGGACCGAGAATTCAGAACGCCTCCTTATACCTTTATAACGGGACTTGAATTCCCGGAACTTTGCGGATAAAGCCCCATCCCCTATCTTCTTCTTGATCAGAACATACCACTTCTTTCCCTTGCCGTAGACAGACCTTGCGAAGGTTACCCCCCGGTGGTCATCTTCGAACTCGTATATCCGCGAATCATAGGAATCTGTTTCAAAAAAGGTGAACCGTGATGAGAGGGTGAAAGAACGCACTGGACCAACACGAAGGTCACCGAAGACGGAAGTGCCATCCTCATCCGCCCCACTTCGGTAACCAACAATAACCCTTTCGGCCCTCCCTCTTAAGCGGATCTCATGGCCGGGACCCCAGCCCGCATCAAAACGTATCTCCTCCCTCAACTTTCCTGGCAGCACTCTATCTATCCGACTATGCGTAAATCTATACCTTAAACCCACCTGAAATCCACTCCCAAACCGCCGATGACCGCTCAGACTGAATTTACCCCCGTGAAGCATCGGTTTCTCCTTATACTTCCTTGAAGGATATCGATACCGGTCATAGTACGCTGCTATCCGGGTTCCACTGGAAGGACGCCAGCTCAGGGAGGTGAACACCCCGGCCTCACCGTTGAACTCCCCACTTGAGGCAGAGAAAGCGGACCCATGAAAGCTATGGAACGCACGCCCATAACCCCTTGCCAGCAGCGAGAGATTCACCTTACCCAGATTGGAGGTAATACCGAAAAGACCCGCCCTACCCCCTCCCCTACAATAGGCCGCTTCCCCGAAGAGATTTACACGATGGTGCTCGACATCCCAGTCCAATCCAATAAGCCCATTACTGGAACCCTCAAAGGCCAACTCTCCACCCGACCCGTACTCTCTGAACGGGGGATTCAGAGAGTAAAAGGCCGCTGTAAAACCCAGGGTTAAACCCCTCAGGGGCCCCCAGGTAACCCTACCACCCACCAGTTCCTCAGTGAGGGCATCTTTCTTTGCCCTCTCCCCCTCTGTCACGTGATATCCACTGAATGACCGCCTCCTGAGTGTGCCGTCATCATTTAAGCTGGCATCAAACCTGGAGCGGGAAAGGAACAGCGACATCCCAACTTTTTCAGCCGACCCGCTAAGAAAGAGACCCCGAAGAGCACCGTTTTCATCGGAGGAACGATAACCGATAAACCGGCTCTCCTTCTTCTTGATGAAGTCGGGATCGGTCATAGACATAGACCAACGACTGAAGAGAAGCCCCTGACCGAAGCCAGGCCTGTAATCCCCGACCACGATTCGGTCGATGCCGAACAAGCCCTCCACTTCTGCATAACCGGCTATAAAGTCTATAGGGTCCTTCTCTTCTGGATCTTTGTCCACTATGAGCCCGAGCTCACAGTATCTTCCGACTGAAACCAAGGCCCTCTGGTAAATACCCAACGGCACAAGGCCTCCACCTTCAACAGAGCTCTTCTTCCGAAACCTTAAGCGGAGTTCAACACCTGGAAAGGATGGAGCCGCTACAGTGACATAGGGCAAGAGACTCTCAGCTATATCAGCACTCAGGCCCTGCACCTTTAAGAGATCGTCAACCGAACGAAAGCCCCCGAACCTTCTTCGAAAATCAACGATCAGCCTGGCATTCTCCAGCGTAAGCCACGGAATGATCAAAAGATCATTCACCCCAGCAGTATTTAAATCAATCGGATTCTCAACCAGTTCCATAAGAAGATCCGAATAGTCGCCTGGCTCCACCAATAAATCCATGAAAAGCTCCTCACCGGAGGCATCCGTAGCCCACATTGTAAGGAGAACCAGACATAGAAAGAGAGATGATAACCTGAACAGATCCTTGCTCATGCGTTTCTATCAGGATGCGTTGTTCAATACCTCCTTACCTCTAACATCCAACTTTCAGAGATCTTTCTCATCGCCCTTTCGATATGGATCCGATTTCGATGATTCGCCCTCGGTGGATCTTCAACAGGTACGCACTCCGGTTTGCCCTGTGGCTGAATGATATCTCCCCTGAAGCACCTTTGTAACCGTTGATCTCCACCAATGCCTCAAGCAGTTTCTCTCTTGTCGTTGCACCATTTTTATAAGCATCAGCGACCAGATAGGCGGCGTCGTACCCGTAGGCAGCCACCTTGGTGGGGTCTTTATTGAACCTTATCCTGAACTGATCAACAAAGTTACGGAAAGCCGGAAAATCCGACCGTTCGAAATAGTCGGAGACAAAGATCGTTCCCTCGACGTATTTACCGCCCATCCTGATCACATCCTGAGAGTTCCATCCGCTCCCACCCAACAACTGGGTTCGGATCATATAGAAGACCAGTTGAGGAGCTATGAGGGCGATATCATCCGGTGCCCCCGCGACGAGCACCCCATCAATGGTGGAAACAGGCGCCAGGGTCTCCGTAGTCTCCTGGTACGCTATCACAGAGCTAAGGGAATCAGGAGGCAGAAGGGACAGCCCGGCCTCCCTAATCCTCTTTAACTGCTCACCGAAGTCGGTGGCGCCAGGCTGATACCATTCCTGGATTAACAGTTCTCCCCCGAGCTGTCTAACGGCCGACGCAAATCCCTCCGCCATTCCCTCACCGCGAGAATCGAGAGGGGTAAGTGAAGCAAAGGTCTCCAACTCCAGTTCCTTTATCGCATATTCGGCTATAAGTTCACCCTGAACCCTGGGCGTGATATTCATCTGAAAGATATGGTCACCTATCGAGGCAATTCCATCTTCGTTGGCCGTGGGCGCGATCAACGGTACTCCCCGGCAATCAGCAACCGCAGCCGCAGCAATTGTCGAAGGACTGAAGACCGGCCCTATGATTGCCAGGATTCGATCATCCTCAGAGAGCCTCTGAGCAGCCTTTATGGCCCCTATGGGATCACTCCCCGAATCCTCTATTACCAAACTTAACCCACCCGAGAGGGCCAACAGAACCCCATCCCTCAGTTCCTCACCGAAGGTCCTATCATCACCTGAAAGAGGAGCTATAAGGCCCACCGAGCCACGTAATAGACCTTCCATGACCTGCCTGGCCTCATGGTCTGGCTCAGTATAACCCCTCAGCAACCCCTTCCGTCTGAGCTCTTCGATCTCTGCCTCTGAAAGCTTCAACGACACGAGGGCATCAATCACTTCCTCCGCCCTCCGCATCAAGCCCTCATCTGCCTCCATATCCAGGACCCTGTTGTAAGCTAAAAGGGCCTCATCATACCTCCCCTCCCTATAGTGGCAACTTCCGATCAGGTACGTTGCGTAAGGGGCGTAACGGCTTTGAGGGTATCGGTCAAGGAGATCTTCCGCCGCCTGGATTGCCTTCTCATACTCTCCGAGTTTATAAAGGGTCTTGCCGAGCATCAACTGGGCCGCCGAAGATCTCTGGTTAAGAGGCAATCGAGCAAGGATATCCTGAAAGTCAAGCCGGGCCCTGACGTAGTCACCCTCTCTGTAATTCCGGATACCGCTTTGAAAAAGATCCTCTGCCTGCTGGCTAAAGACATCCCCGGCGCGAACAGAACCGCCGGTCAGAAGAGATAAGAGAAAGGATGAAAAGATTATCCCGTTCGTTAGAAGATTACGCATGGCCCTTTCTTCTTGCTCCCTTTCCTTCTAAGCCTTTTCTTATTGCAATTTGAAGCGAAGCCTTCTTGGTTTGAGGTCGGAGATTTCGCTGGGTTATCAAGGTATACAGAGCCCCTGTAGCTTCGACCCAGGAAGTAATTTATCCCTATGCTCCCACGAAACATATCCTTTGTGATCCTCGAATCGGAAACCCTGCGTAACGCCTGGACAACCAATCTCTTCTTCCAGATCTTATGAATCTGGAAGGCAACTGAGGCTAAACCACCGTTCACAGCGATGACCCTCTTAAGGTCCAGCCTTAAAAGGGAATATAGAATCGTCAGACATTCAAGGAGGAGCCTTGTCGGAAGGATCCAGAGGAGCATGGCCGATCCGTAGTTCTTCAACAACATCATGAGGCTGTTGCGATGGTTGAGATACATCTTGAGAAGCCGGTCTGCTGGCAGCGTCCAGCCGGAATAATGGTAGATCACAGAGGACGGGACAGAGTATATCTTGAATCCGGATAGCTTCATCCTCCAGCACAGGTCTATCTCTTCCATATGGGCGAAGAAATCCTCGTCCAACTCCCCTACGTCTCTCAACGCCTCGCGTCTTATGAATATGGCCGTGCCTGAGGCCCAGAAGATCTCCCTTGAGGAATCATATTGACCATGATCCAGCTCCATATTCTCCAGCACCCTACCAAGGGCATAGGGCATCCCAAATATGTCGATCAAGCCTCCGGCGGCCCCGGAATAATCGAACCTCCTTTTATCCTGCCATGAGAGGATCTTCGGCTGACAGGCACCGAGTCGGGGATGCCTCCTGGCAAAACTTACCAGTTCTGACAGCCATCCCGGAGAGACCTTTGTGTCATTATTAAGGAGGACAAGATACTCCCCCGACGCCGCTTTTATCCCCCTGTTGCAGCTTACCGCAAACCCTGAGTGTCTGGGATTACGGACAACCTTTATCTGGGGAAACCTCTTGACGGCCTCCCTGACGCTTGAATCCGGGGAACAGTCGTCCACCAGGATCACCTCAACAGCCGGTCCGGTATTGAGAAAAAGGGACGCGAGACAATCTAACAGGATCTGCCCACCATGGTGGGGAATTATTATGCTGACAGACGGACTGTTTGAAGATACCATGCCTACCTCAAGTCCTCTGAAATACACGGACTTAGCGCCCTTCAGGTGTGGCAGAAAGGGTATCCGCACCAAGTGCCTTCAGCCTTGCCTTTAAGAAATCGAGAATCTGCGGGGCCTTAGCATCGTTCCTGCCGGACTCCAGCACTTTTTCTTTTACCTTCCGATACAGATACACCGCCTGCCGGGTTTCACCCAATCTCTCAATAAGATAGGCCGCTGAGAGCATCGCCTGTGGCCCCTGTTGCTCGGCAAGCGATACGGCCCTTTCGATATATCTCCTCCCCTCCTCCACTTTACCCGCCCGGAAGGAGCGGTCAGCGATAAAACAATACTCATCCCAGTTAAGGGAGAATGTATCTTCGAGCCGTTCGATCGTCTGGTATGCCGCTTCCTTCTCCCCCTTTTTAAGATAAGCCTCCGCTAACCTGAGAAATGCGGAGCGATAGTTAACGAGCAACCTCTCCTGGTTTAAATCCTTGTAGACCTTCGGATCGTTAAGACCTCGATATCTGTATACCTCCAAGAGATTGCGCCTGGTCCTTTCTATGTCGATCTGGTTTTCCCCCTTCGTCCTGACCAGCCTGTATGCCATCCCCTCCATACGAAGGTATGGATTGAGCCCTATCTTATTCTCCTCTGAGACCGTAATGGCGAAGTAAATGGGACGCTTCCAGTTATTTTGCTGAATGATCCTGACGATCATCCTGGCGTGGGTCTCAAGGATTTTCACCCGCTCTCCTCCGTACATGATCTCGCCAGTATTAGGCATATTCCACACAAGTCCAGCCACGCTCATCTCCTTCGGCTCGGGCCAGGGTAAAAGTCTTGACGCAATCCTCTCGATACTACTGTCACTGAGGCCAATGGGCACCTTTGGAGAGAAGTCGCGCAACTGCTTGATATACCAGGGGGTCTTGAGCAAACTGAGGTTCACAACGCGAACGTCCTTCCGGATCCCCTCAACCTCCTGTAGAAACCATAGGGGGAAGGTATCGTTGTCCCCGTTCGTGAATAAGATGGCATCGCGCTCACAGGTCTGGAGGATATTATAGCCGTAATCGTAGGCAATGTAATTGCCGGTACGGTCATGGGAGTGATAATTACGAGCAAAGAAGTTCAGCGGCATGAGGAGGAAGACGATCGATACCAGCCCAACGCTCAAAGGCCGATGAAGCTTGCTCCTCAAATAGTCTATCACCCAAAATGCACCCATCCCAATCCATATGGCAAAGAAGGCAAATGCTCCAACAAAGACGTAGTCCCTCTCACGGGGCTGAGGATCGTCCATGTTGAGGTAGATGACAAGGCCAAACCCCATTAAAAGGAAAGCAAGAAGGAACGGCCAGAACCTTCGTGGATCAGACCTCAGGTGGAGATAGATCCCACCTACACCAAGTGCAAGAGGTATAAACGGGATGTGGATGATGACCGGCTCATGTCCTTCCGTGATCCGGTAGAAGGTTGCGGATATTTTGGCTATTGAGAGCGGGAACTGTTGGAAGAAGTACTTGATGAACATGGGCAACTGATAGCCCATAAGGGGTGCACGGCGCTGAAAGATGGTTGCGAGCATGCTTTCCTGGCCATATTGCTTCCTCTGAAGAAACTCCAAAAGCCTATGCCAAGTCTCTGGGTTGTTCTCATCAATGGCAGGGTTGAGGCCGGATCTCACCATCAACATGTAATAAGTGGAATATCCAAGGATAAAGAGAAATAACCCGGCAGCTCCAAATTTGAAAAGTCCTGGCCTCGCATACAGGATAAAACCGGCAGAGATAGCCAGGGCTATAAGGGGCCAGAGAGGACTCGCCCCGCTTGCCAGAGTAACAAGTACGAAAAAGAGGGCGACCGCAACAATCCATAGTTTTGGATCCTTCAAAACTTTTGGATCCGCTAAGAGGATGATCAGCAAGATCGCAGGCGCCGTGAGCCAGCAAAGGAGGTGGACCCCACCCCCAAGCCCGAAAAGGTACGCTATAAAGAGGAGTAGCTTAGAACTACCGGGCTGTTCGCGCCTCTCAAACCAGAGCAACGAAAGCCAGATCGCAAGCATGGTCAAGGCCATGGAGAAGCCATAGACCTCAGCCTCAACCGCATTAAACCAGAAGGTGTCGGAAAAGGCCAAGCTCAGAGCCGCCACCGCGCCTCCTGCACAGATGCCAAGAGTCTGGGGAAGGGACCGAGACCGCCCTCTGCACAATTCGATGAGCCTCACAGTAACCAGATAGAGCAGGAGCACTGCAGCGGCACTGGCAATTGGAGAGAGCAGATTGACATGCGCAGCGATATCCCCAGGCAGGGGAAGAAGGGTGAAGATCCTGCCCAGAAGGATGTAAAGGGGCGCACCGGGCGGATGAGGAATCCCGAGGATATAAGAGGTGGCGATGAACTCCCCGCAATCCCAGAAGGAGACCGTCGGAGCCATGGTCTTGAGATAGGTCGCAAAGGCTATCAGAAAGACCCCGATCGCAACGATACGATTAATCCTCTTCTGATGTTCTTCCATTTATTATGGACCCCATGGGTTGCACGTCATCTTTTGGACATCAACAAAAAGTAATGTCTGCAGCGATCAAAGTCAAGCCATAATTGGACGGAGCAATATGGATAACCCATATGCCGGTCACAATGCAGCCTCAAGTCTCGATACAAGATGTTGCTTTGGTACAGCACCAACTATGTGGTCAATGACCTTACCATCTTTAAAAATCATTAGGGTAGGAATACTTCTGATCCCATATTTGGACGGGGTCTTCGGATTGGAATCAACGTCGAGTTTACAGACCTTCACCCTTCCTTCATATTCACCGGCCAGCTCCTCAACAACAGGAGCGATCCTCCGACATGGGGCACACCATTGCGCCCAGAAATCAACCAGAACAGGGAGCCCCGAGTCCAACACCTCTCTCTGAAACTCATCGTCCGTGATCACGATTGGCTTGCTCATCCTGTCACCTACCTTTCCGGTACTGAATTTTTCTACCTGGGTTGAACATAAGGCCACATATCCGGCCAACCAGATCTTAATCGCCATCTGACCTGGCCACCAACCCCATCTCCTGAGCGTACCTGCCGGGATCTTTAAGGATCTCAATGGCCTGATGGAGTTGAGCGTCTTCCGGGAATCCAGCCTCAATCCGCGCCCTTTGCCCCCATAGCCGTGAGGCTACCTCCCTTCGGATGGCCATCCTGATGAAATCTTCATTCCTTTGAAAGTCCTCCTCCTTCTTCTCCCATAATTCCTCCCTCAGCTTCTGCAGCGTTGTCTCAACCTGCTGGCCGTAGTTTTCCTGACGGACAATGGACTCAAGGCTATCGAGATATGATTCCCCTTCCATCTTATAATCAAACCCTTTCTCCTTGAGAAAGCTCCTGAACTCCGAGAGCACCTGGTAGTTGACATCGAAGTCCCGACCAATATTGGGATGTAAGGCTGCATAGTGAACGGCAAAGCTAAAAAACATCCTCTTGCGTAGAAGTTCCACAATAAGGTTGTTAAGCTCCCAAGCCTTGACCTCCACATCTGGAGTGATTCCTCCACCGCCATATATAATCCTGCCCCCCGCAGTCCTGAATACCTGGCTCTTGTCCTGGCCATGGTCTTCCTTATTTATACACCTACCGCTCGGGGTGTAATAGTATGCCGTGGTCAGTTTAAGAGCCGACGTTTCCGACAGAGCTATCACAGTCTGAACGCAACCTTTGCCAAAGGTTGGCGTGCCGACGATCAAACCTCTGTCCGATTCCTGGATAGCCCCGGCAACAATTTCGGAGGCGGATGCGGAAGCCCCATCGACAAGAACAACCATCGGTATCTCCTCTGGTATGATGGGGTCCTTCTCAGAATAGTATTTACGGTTCTGGCCCTCTATCCTGCCTTTGGTGAAGACAATAACTCGCCCCCTCTTTAGGAATCTGTCGGCAACCGACACCGCCTCGGTGAGGAGGCCACCAGGATTGCCCCGCAAATCCAGGATAATCCCCTTGATGCCTTTCTCCTTCAGCCCCCTAAGAGCCTCTTCTATCTCCTCGCCAGCCCCTTCCGAAAAGCGGGACAGCCGAATATATCCGATCCCATCCGCCACTTCATCCGAATATGAAACCGCCCTTAATTCTATTATCTCTCTTGTGATGGTATAATCAATCGGTTCATCAAGCCCCTCCCTTAAGATGGTTATAGTAACGGTTGTCTCCGGTTCCCCCCTTAACTTTTCCGCAACATCCTCTATCGGCTCTCCTTTCGTTGATTTGCCCTCTATCCTGATGATCCTATCGCCTGCCTGGAGACCTACTTTCTCTGCCGGCGTCCCCTCAAATGGGGCAATTACCGTAGGATAATCATCTTTGATCGCTATAGAGATCCCTAATCCTCCATATCGTCCGGTTGTCTCAATCCGCAACTGATCGATTTGCCTTTTCTTGAAAAAGCTGGAATATGGATCGAGTTGAGAGACCATCCCTTTGATCCCGGCAACCATCAGACTTTCCGGATCTACCTCTCTCACATAGCTGTTTGCGATCTGCTTGTAAACTTCCCCAAAATCGCTGAGATTCTCTCGAATTAGCCTGTATGGATCCTGTCCGGTCAACTGGACATAGCCTACCAACAAGCTCCCTATCACCAGAAGTATCAAAAGCCCTGTGGATAAAGATTTCCTTCTCATTTATGTCCCTCCAACGAGTAAAAAACGGTCCACTTAAGAGTTCAAAGGGTTGAGAAGTACACCTATTGGTTAAACTTTCCCCTCAGATGTCCCTCAACAACCTTCAATATCTCCCTGGCTATCTCCTGGACAGGCCGTGTGCCATCGATGAGTCGGAAGCGCTGGGGTTCATCCTTCGCTATCTCCAGGTATCCCTCCCTAACCCGGTTGTGAAACTCGAGCGTCTCGCTCTCAAGCCGATCTCCGCCTTCTCTTCTCTCCAGCGCTGCCTTCGGAGGTAGATCGATCAAAAAGGTGAGCCGAGGCTTCAACCCTCTTGTGGAAAGATGATTAAGCTTATGGATCAGATTTCGATCGAGCCCCCTACCATATCCCTGATAGGCAAGGGTCGAATCCATATATCGGTCGCAGACGACGATCTTATCTTCCTCCATCGACCGGTTGATAACCTCTTCAGTATGCTGCGCTCGGCTTGCCATATACAGGAAAAGTTCAGTCAGCCAGGTCATGCGATTATTATCCTCGCTCAACAAGAGGTCACGGATCTTCTCGGCGATCTCTGTCCCCCCAGGCTCATGGGTGAAGACAACATCGTAGCCACGCTCCCTCAGGGCCTTAACCAATAGCTCTGCCTGGGTTGTCTTCCCTGATGAGTCAATGCCTTCAAAGGTGATAAAAAGACCGGCCATATAAAAATCCCCCTCCTGTTCACCTCAGGGGGTTCGTAGAGGATACAGAGCACCAGTTAAAGTGAAACCTCCTTCCAGTAGCCCAACCTGAACCTTGCAAAGTTCACCAACATCCTTGTCGTCTCGTCCAGTCCTGTAGCCAACCACAGCCCAACAAGGGAGAGGCCAAATACAAAGGCAAAGATCCACGCAAACCACACCTCAAAGAGGAATACGCCGCCGAGGGTGACCCACAGTAGAAATTTCGTATCGCCTACCCCTCTGAGATTTCCTGCCGAGACAATGTTCAAGGACTTAGAGAGCTGGAAAATCGCGGCTACCTTGAGGACGACAGAGCCAGCAGCGACGACCGAGGGTTCCGATGAGAAGATCATCACCAGTTGTCTGGAAAAGATGAGCATCACACCCATCATGGCCAGGGCGAAATAGGAGGATATCCTCCCTACCGTCCAACCCACGTTCAGGGCTGCTCGTTTCATCCTTGCCCCAAGGCTCTTGCCAACGAGAGTCATGGAGACTATACCAAACCCCTGGTAAAGCATAGAGAGAACGGACTGAAACCTCAGTATAATCTGATGTGCGGCCAGAGCTGTCGTACCCAGCCTTGCCGCGTAGCTCATGACCACCAACTGCCCGCCGGTCCAGGCGAGCTGCTCCAGACTTACAGGAACCCCGAGGGAGACAAGTCTCCTGATGCTCTTCAAACTCGGAGCCCTCATATCCTTCCAGTGGAAGCGGAGCAGTGTTCTACCAGAAGATACAAGCCAGACAGTCATCACAAAGCCTGCGGTGTGGGACAATGATACAGCTATGGCAGCTCCATCTGTCTCCAGCCTCGGGGCACCGAAGAGCCCAAAGATAAGCACAGGAGCCAGACAGACGTTGACCCCATTGATAAGAAGGTTGACCATCATGGAAAGATGGGTATCTCCTGCGCCCCTTATAATTCCCAAAAGCACAAAATTCCCGATGATCAAAGGAGAGAACGCTGAGACAATCTGGATATATCTGGTCCCAATGGATGCAACCTTAACACTGGCACCTATAAGCGTCTTAAATATAAACGGCGAGAGAAACGACCATACCAGTGCGACCGTAACAGAGAGTATCAGGGAAGTGATAAAGGCCTGACAGAAGTAGTGATTCGCCTCTTCTTGCCTCCCTGCCCCCAGGTGCCGGGTTACAATTATCACTGTACCAAGGACAAAGGTCAACAGCAGAGCGAAGGTGAAGACAACAAGCTGAAGGGCCATGCCGACACCCCCGAGAGCAGAGGACCCCAGATGGCCAACAAGAATAGCCTCTACGGTCCACATCACCGTCTGAGATGAAAGATCAATTCCTGCTGGCACAAGCTTTTTCAGGATCCCTCCGACCGAAGAACCCTCCTTCAAGCCTTGTCCACCTCCTACAACCGAAGGTTATTGAGATCCTCTGCCACGGACGAAATCCACACCACCTCCCTAAACTTCTTACTTTTGTGAATGAACCTTTTAGGCCTGTTCCCCTTCTCCTTTCGCCGCACAACTTACAATGAACTCCTCAACCATTGCCCTTGCCTCCGCGTCGGTATACTGTCTGGGAGGGGACTTCATGAAATATGCTGAGGGTGCCTCGATGGCCCCTTTAAGTCCACTATCCAAGGCGAGTTTGCAACATCTTATGGCATCAATCACCACACCCGCTGAGTTGGGGGAGTCCCAGACTTCTAACTTAAGTTCGAGTTCCAGGGGGACATCCCCGAAGGTCCTCCCCTCCATCTTTATGTAGCACCATTTCCTGTCCTTCAACCATGGGACATAGTCGCTGGGACCGATGTAAACGTTCTCGCTACCCATGTCATAGTCCAACTGGGATGTCACGGCTTCTGTCTTGCTGATCTTCTTTGATTCGAGTCTGGATCGTTCCAGCATGTTGAGGAAATCGGTATTTCCCCCGACATTCAGTTGGCTTGTCCGCTCGAGTCGGACACCCCTATCCCTGAAGAGCCGGGTGAGGATCCGGTGGACTATGGTCGCTCCCACCTGCGACTTTATATCATCGCCGATTATAGGCAGGCCCTTTTGCTCGAACCGCTGTTGCCAGTACCGCTGATTTGCGATGAAGACCGGAATGCAATTGATAAATCCACAACCAGCTTCAAGCACCTGCTCAACATACCACTTTGTCGCCTCCTCACTACCCACGGGTAGGTAGTTTACAACCACATCCGTCTTGGTCTCCTTCAGGATCCCAATTACATCATCTGTAGGGCCCGGTGCTTTAGTAATGATCTCGGAAAGATACTTCCCCAAGCCATCGTGCGTCATGCCCCTATGAACTTTGACACCAAGTTTTGGAACGTCTGCAAATTTGGTTGTATTGTTTGGCTGGACAAAGATCGCTTCTGACAGATCCTTTCCAACCTTGTTGCTGTCTATATCGAAGGCTGCCACAAACTCTATGTCACGTATGTGATAGCCCCCCAGATTGACATGCATCAATCCTGGTATGAACTCATCCTCCTTTGCGTTTTTGTAGAATTCTACTCCTTGAATCAAAGATGAGGAGCAGTTTCCAACGCCGATGATTGCCACGTTTACCTTTCCCATACCTTATGCCTCCTTTCTATATGAATACTTCCTCCGTACCCGAAGCCATGTGGATTGCTAATGTTCAGGTTGAGTTTAATGGATCCTTCACCTCATTTCCCATTCCCCGAACCTTTCTCCGGCATACTCACACCTGATGGTCCCTCAAGGCCCACACGGTTCATCTTCTTCCAGAGATGCCACATCCTCTCCACCACGGTATAGTTGGCAAGGATCGCTATCCCCCAGATTACCACGATCAGACCAGCTCTTCCAAAGATGGCACCCAGGGCTATCATAATCGTCCTCTCAGTCCTCTGCATCAGGCCAACCTGACATTCTACGCCGAGCCCTTCAGCTCTGGCCCGAACGTAACTCACCATCAATGACCCAGCAAGGGCAAACAGCAGCACTATCTTTGTGACAACCCAGCTTGTACGGAGCAGATAGATGGCAATCCCGAGAAAGATAAAGGCTTCCGAGTACCGATCCAGGGTTGAGTCAAGCAAAGCACCGAACTTTGTCCCCCTATGAGAAGCCCTTGCTACCTGACCATCAAGGAAATCAAACAACCCGGCCACCAGACACATTATGCCTGCCCAGGGAAACCAGCCTAACGAAAAGCTGATCGCAACACCGATATTGAGGGCAAGCCCAATCACGGTGAGTATGTCCGGATGAAGGCCGCTTTTGACAAGCAACCTGGTGAGAGGGGCGATAAACCTGGCAAAACCATCCTTCAGCTTTGAACTGAACACCACCTCCCCCTCTCCTAACCTGGACAGAAAAGACCCCACCGATCTCATCACTCCTCCTGATTCCCACTTACAATAACGACAAACTCCCCTTTTGGCCTTTTAAGTTGAAACTTTGCGACGAGCTCGCTAAGCCTCCCTTTCACTGTCTCCTCAAACTTTTTCGTCAACTCTCTTGATATTGACGTCTCTCTGTCACCCAGGATCTCCAGGGCATCGGACAGCATCTCTACGATTCTGTGCGGCGACTCATAAAAGATAAGGGTCCGTTTCTCCTCTCTTAACTCCAGGAGTCGCTTTCGACGTTGAGAACCTTTATGAGGAAGAAATCCTTCAAAGAGAAACCTGTCCGTGGGAAGCCCGGAGACAACAAGGGCTGAGAGGAACGCTGAAGCCCCGGGGATGGGGACCACCGGGATACCGTTGTCGATGGCTCTCTTCACCAGAAAGTAGCATGGATCCGATATTCCTGGGGTACCAGCATCCGACACCAGAGCAATCGATCTTCCTGAAAGGAGCTTTTTGATCAAAACCGGTGTCTTCTTCTCCTTGTTATAGTCATGATAGCTCGTGATACGATTTTGAACCTGATAATGAGCCAAAAGCCTCCCTGTCCTCCTGGTATCCTCGGCAACTACCAGGTCAACACCTCTCAGGACCTCCAGGGCTCGAAAGGTGATGTCTCCCAGGTTACCGATTGGAGTGCTAACTACATAAAGCCGCCCCTCTTCTATCCCTGGTGTGTCCCTCTCTCTCACAAGATCAATTCTCCCCAAGATGGGCCTGCCAAAGTTCGGCTCGTATATCCCCCAAGCATAGCGTCAACCTACTAACTGATAATAAATATAGCACGAACCTGCCCCGTGAGCAAGGGAAAATTTCTCCGACCAAAGGGCAAAAGACCTGAAAACCGCATGAATAAAGTCCTCAGACATATCCGCCCTCCTGGCATCAAGACCGAGATAGCCGGTTGAACATCCCCTCGCTGAAAACTAAGAAATTTAGAAAATGGGAAGAATGAAATTCTGGCCGCTGTCCGCATACCTGGTCGGTCAGCCCGCAGAGATCCACTGCCGCAGGCCATTGTATCTTTTTTTGGTGAGACAACAAACTTTTTATTTGACAATGGTCTTTTTTTTTTATTAAATTTCTTCTATGTTATTCATAATTGTTAGGGTCTTACATTAGGATGGGGGGGTATTTTGATGTG
>DTYK01000270.1 GCA_012961925.1 Candidatus Latescibacterota bacterium | reverse complement strand
TTTAAGGCTTGAATTAGAGGGCATGGGTCATCGGTTTATCAGTGAAACCGATACCGAGATCATAGCGCATCTGATCGAAGAGTTTTATAAAGGAAACCTGGAAGAGGCTGTACGCATGGCCCTAATAGAGATGGAAGGAACCTACGGGATCCTGGTGATGTCGAGCCTGGAGCCTGACAAGATTGTCGCTGCCCGGCATGGGAGTCCTCTTGTGATAGGGATGGGCGAAGGGGAACATTTTGTAGCCTCCGATGCCTGCGCAATCGTCCGTTATACAAGGAAGGTCTCTTACCTGGATGACAATGAGATAGCCATTATAAACGCGGAGCAAACCATAACAAAGACGGCCAGCAACCAGCTTGTTGAGAAAAAGGTGGAAGAGATAGCCTTTGACCTCGAGAAGATCGAAAAGGGCGGCTATGAACACTTCATGTTAAAGGAGATCATGCAACAGCCTCAAAGCATCCGAGATTCCATGCGTGGCAGGCTCCTCAAAGATGAAGGAACTGCCCGACTTGGCGGACTGAGGGAACATCTAAATGCCCTTCTAAACTCCAAAAGGGTATTAATCACGGCCTGTGGTACCTCCTGGCACGCTGCGTTGATCGGCGAATATATGATCGAGGACCTAGTTCGGATACCTGTTGAGGTGGAATATGCCTCTGAGTTCAGGTATAGAGACCCCATTATCGGAGAAGGCACAACCGTGATGGTCATCAGTCAGTCCGGGGAGACAGCTGATACATTGGCGGCTCTGCGTGAGGCCAGGCGAAAAGGCGCCACTGTATTGGGTATCTGCAATGTGGTGGGCAGTACTATTGCCCGGGAGTCTGACGGAGGCGTCTATCTGCATGTAGGCCCTGAAATCGGTGTTGCATCGACCAAGGCCTTTACTGCCCAGGTAACTGTGCTGGCTCTCATGACCCTACTTCTCAGCAGGATGAAGTCTCTCCCTAAGGAAGAGGGGATTCGTATAGCATCTGAATTAGCCTTACTGCCGGAAAAAGTGGACAAGATCTTGCAGAGTAGCCCTGATATTTTTGAGCTCGCCAAGGAGTTCGGCGAGAGCCGAAATTTCCTGTACCTGGGACGCGGCTACAATTTCCCTGTCGCTTTGGAAGGGGCATTAAAGCTAAAAGAGATCTCGTATATCCATGCTGAGGGTTATCCTGCTGCGGAGATGAAGCATGGCCCAATTGCCCTTATAGATAAAGATATGCCTGTGGTTTTCATCGCAATAAGAGACAGCACCTATGATAAGATCGTCAGTAACATCGAGGAGGTAAAGGCAAGGCGCGGAAGGGTGATATCCATCGCCACGGAGGGCGATGAGGATATAAAGAAGATCTCGGACTACGTAATCTATGTGCCGTGGACATTGGAACTTCTCACCCCTATCTTAACCATCATTCCCCTTCAACTCCTGGCCTATCATATCGCTGTATTAAGGGGTTGTGACGTGGATCAGCCGAGAAACCTGGCTAAGAGCGTGACCGTAGAATAGCCATGACAAAAGCTCCCAAAGGCATCGATATTCCTTCAGAATGGGAAGATGTGATCCCTAAGATCGAGTCAAAGGGGGGTACAGTCCTGCTGCTGGGGGCCCCTGATACTGGCAAGAGCACATTTGTTAGGTTTCTTATAGACAGATGGACCCGGCAGGGCATCACGGTGGGCATCGTTGATGGTGATGTGGGACAGTCGATGTTAGGTCCTCCCACAACGGTCGGCCTCGGTATGTGCCGGGAACCCTCAGAACCCGAATTGATTTCAATGCGATTTGTGGGTTCTACCTCCCCGTACGGCCATATGCTAGCCACGGTTATAGCTATCAAAAAGCTGGTAGATAAGGCCATCAAATTGGGAGCAGAGATTACCCTTGTCAATACCACTGGCCTTGTTCATGGAGATCTGGCCCGTAGGCTGAAATCCCAGAAAATAGAGCTTATCAATCCAGAGCACATCCTTGCCTTGCAAAGGAACAACGAGATCGAACATCTGCTGGCCCCTTATCAAAAGGAAGGCAGGATAGTTCTCCACCGTCTTCCTGTCTCCAGAACGGTGCGGACTAAGTCAGTCCAGGAGAGACGGGCTTTCAGGGAGAAGTTGTTTCGGAAATATTTTGAAAACGCAGAGAGCAGGGGGGTCTATATCGAGGAGATTGCGACTCAGGCAACCCAACTCGGCTCAGGGAAAAGACTGGCCTCCAGCGACCTGAACTTTCTATCTAAGGTATTGAAGACGCATGTCCTTTATGGCGAGAGGAGCTCGGAAGGGATCCTTGTGATAACCAACGGCAACCATTTTGAAGAAGAGGTATTCCGTATAAAAAGACATTATGATGTTACAGAAGTCTCTATTCTCAATGTAGATGGCTATAGAAACTTGCTTGTTGGTCTAAACGATTCGGATTCAAACACACTTGCCCTGGGGATTATCGAAGACCTCGATCTGAAATACGGTAAGCTTTCGATTCTCACCCCCCTATCCTCGTCAGCAGAAGTGAAAGCCGTCAGGTTCGGTTCACTAAAGTTGACGCCCTCAGGTAAGGAAATAGGCAAAGTGACTCACCATGACTGATAATATTCTGATTACTGGAAGGCCTGGGGTTGGCAAGACTACTCTGATTAAGAAGGCGATCAAAACCCTTGGCAAACACACTGGTGGATTCTATACTGAAGAGATCAAAAGCGGTGGCCATCGAAAAGGGTTCAGGATAAGGACACTCGATGGCCATGAAGGCATTTTAGCTCATGTAGATTACAAAAGCAAGCATAAGATAGGTAAATATGGAATTAATATAAAGGATCTGGAGGAAGTAGCGATTCCCGCTGTTGAAAGGGCAATAGCATTCACAGACCTAATAATAATGGACGAAATAGGCTCAATGGAACTCTGTTCCCATAGGTTTCAAAGGGTCGTTGTCGATGCTTTAAATTGTTCTAAGCCAGTATTAGGTGTGATTCAACGACGTCAAAATGCGTTCTTGGACACGTTGAGGAAAAGACCGGATGTAAGGATCATAACCGTCACGCCAAATAATAGAGACAACCTTGTTCAAGAGATAAAGAGATTGTTAGAAAAGTTATAGGGGAAAACGTCTTCCGGCCGGGTTTTTTCTGCTGGTTACGATAGGTATCTGTTTCTACGAGAGAAATGAAAAAGGCTTAGCGTGATTCCAAGCCTGTCCCTGGAGGATTTTTTTCAGCGCCCCCGTCAAAAAATACTTGACAAGGGGGGAACCACGGTTTATATTTAGACAAATACGTCTAATCGCTGGAGATTCATTATTAATATTTTATAGGAGAGGAGGCATCTGTCATGCCAGTGAAGATAATTGTGGCGGCCTTGCTACTTGCCTTCGGTACCAGTCTCTTTCTCCCCGTCCCTCAGAATCTGGTAACGTCTTTTGAGAACGGTCAGTCATACTATGCAATAGGTGAGTACGAATACGCCATCACAGAGTATCAGAAGATCGTCCGCTTCCATCACAAGGCGGTGGATGTAAATAAAATCACCGTTGAGATCACAGAGGGTCTGGAACTACCCGTCCGGGCGGCAGCCTTCTATCAGTTAGGGTCATCATATAAGAAGACCGGCAGACATGAGGAAGCGGTAGAACAATATAAACATGTGTTAGCTGAACCCGGTGTGCCTGAGAGCTTCCGATCCACTGTACAGTACCAGATTGCGGAAACGAGATTCATGCAGGAAGCTTTCGAAAAGGCCGTCGAAGAATACGATCGGTTTATCTCCTCCTTCCCGCAATCTGGACTGGTGGACAAGGCTTATTTTTATAAAGGATGGAGTTATTACAAGGCCGAGAAGTACAGAGAGGCTATCTCTACCTATAAGGAGCTCTTGGAGAGATATCCGGACAGCAAGTATGCATCAGATGCTCAATATCAGATTGCGGACTCTTATTCTAAATTGGAACAATACCAACAGAGCATTGCTACGGCAGAGGAGGTCCTTGAGAAATTTCCAGAGAGCGCTGCAATTGCAAGAGCTGAGTACTTGAAGGCGTACTGTTACGATAAGATAGGTAGATACGAGGAGGCGATAGAGTCCTACCGTAATGTGATCGCCCTTTACGATAAGATGTATGAGATATTACGGGCGTCTTTCAGAGAAGGGAAGAATATCGACTTCGAGGAATACGTAGATCTATTTGAGAACTCCTTCCTGAGGATCGGTGAGATCTACCGTGACCGGAAACATGATTACCAGAAGGCTTATGAGGCATACGTCCTTGCTCAGGAGACCGTGAAGGAGCGGGATTATAAGGCAAAGGTGCAGATGGACATCGGCCATAACTATAGGAGCTGGAAGAAATATGATGAAGCAAGAAAGGCCTATGGTCTTGTGATCACAAACTACCCTGAGACCCCATATCCACCTGAGGCACAGTATCACATCGGAGAGACATATTATTATGCCGGAGATCTGGAGTCAGCACGTCAGGCATACCTTGATGTGCCGGCTAAATTCCCCGATTCGGACACTGAGCTTCAGGCTGCCGCTATCTACAACGCTGGGTGGAGCTCAGAGAAACTGGGGTATCTTGATGAAGCACTCGACCTTTATCGTAGAGTAGCAGAAAGATTCCCCCGTTCCGATAGGGCACCGTTCTCCCTGTTGAGGATTGGTCAGATACTTTATGAAAGGGAGGAGTATGAGAAGGCTGCCTCATCATATCGGACGCTGATCAACAAATATTCAAATAGAAGAACGGTTGTAAATCAGGCCCAATATTATCTTGGTCTAACCTTGAAAAACCTGGGGCAAGAATCTGAGGCCCTCAATGCCTTTGAGAGCGTGGGAAAAGATCCGCCTCGGTTTTATGTGGCTGCCTCAATTGCAGTTGCAGATCTCTATTACGAAAAGGAGCAACCGGATAAGGCACACACTATTATTAATGAGCTCCTTGGACGGGTAAAAGGAGACAGAGATTTAGAAAAAACGGCTCACTTTGAGATCGCCAAGCTGTACCGCAAAAATAAGGAATATCAAAACTCTATCGATGAGTATACAGTGGTAATAGAACGTTTCCCGGAAGAAGAGATCTTAAACGAGGCCTATTTCGGCCGGGCCGCATCCTACCATGCCCTGGGAAACTTTGATCAGGCCCTCCCGGATTATCAGTATGTTCTTAATCATAATCCTTCAGAAGACTTGATGTTACGAACACAATTCTCCATAGGTCTGCTCTACTCAGCTATAGGGAAGGATGCGGATGCCATTGAGGCCCTGAGGGTGGTCACAGAAGGTGCTGATCCTGAGCTGGCAAGTTCTGCTCGCCTCCAGCTTATAGCGTTAGCGGAGAGAAAGAATCCGGCAGAAGCCGTCGCAATTTATGAAGAGGTACTAAAGGGGGCGAGGGATGATCACGAAAGGACGTTGGTTCTGACCAGGTTAGCAAACGTCTACTTCAAACTTAGACGGTATGATGAGTGCCTTGACGCTGCAGCGGAAGTCATTCGGATGAACGAGAATCCAGAGAGCGTGGCTTCTGCTTATTATGTACAGGGCAACGTCTACTTCGAGCGGGGGGAATACGCTAAGGCCGTCAACCGCTATGAAAGGATCACTGAAGATTATCCGGATGCCATTGTTGCTCCGACTGCTCTTTTCCAGGTGGGTCTATCATATCAGAGGATGGGGACAATCGAAAGCATAGACGGCATGGTGGATGCTTTCACCAGGTTCTATAAGTCATATCCCCGAAATCCCAATGCTGATGCCGCATACTACTATGCAGCTTGGGGATTCTACCGAAAAGGTGAGTGGGCGCAGGCTGCTGACGTCTTCGGAAAACTGGTAAAGGCTTTCCCTGCAAGTCAGTTTGCCCCAGAGAGTCGATTTAGACAGGGTGAAAGTCTGTTCAATACAAAAGATTATAAAAGGGCAATGGCTGTATATGACCTCTTATTGCAAGAGTATCCTGAATCGGAATGGGTGGGTGATGCCTTATATTCAAAGGCATGGGCTTTGATCAACCTCGGCAGGAAGAACGAGGCAGTACCTCTCTTCCGTGAGATAGTGGAGAAGTATCCAAATCGTAGAAGGGGTACGTTGACACTGGGAGAGCTAAGCCAGTACACTTTGGGCGACTATTATTACAGTATTGAGAAGTATGAAGAGGCAGCCGTCGAGTACAGGAAATTCATGGAGCTATATCCGAACAGCGAGAGGGTACCGCGAGCTCAGTTCTTGTTGGGACAACTGGCAGAAATAAACGCTTACAATCTCTATAAAAAGGGAGAGGAGCTTTTTGATAAGGGAGAGTATGATGAAGCTATTTCTGTATTTGCCAATGTGATAGAGCGCTTCCCTGCGAGTGAGAGTGCTGTTAATGCCCTAACGAACACGGCTGCTGCGTACGAGGCGAAAGAAAAGTTTGAGAAGGCCAGGAAGATATATGCTGAGATTGTTGAGAAATACGGGGGTGAGCCTAAGTACTCAGCGCAGGTGGAGTTTGCCAAGAGCCATCTGGAGGCATTGAAGACCGCTCTATAATGTCATTTGATAAAATGATGTGTATACAGGGACAGGACATAAAGGAAAATCGATTGGCTTAGAAAGGAGGGTAAGAAATGATAGAGCTGTTTCTGAAGGGTGGTACGTTCATGTGGCCGTTGCTATTATGCTCGGTACTCACCATCGGGTACGCAATAGAGCGCATAATAACATACGCAAGGATCAGGAAAGAGAGGGATCAGGAGAGGATCGTCCAAGAGGCGGGATCGATGGTGGAGAACGGAGCTGGTCCGGAGGAAGTACACAAATTTCTGGACAAAACTGGGCGCCTTGAGGGAGAAGCTCTCATGGCTGGGTATGATCGATTTAAACACCTGCTCGGCACGGATAGACCTACAGGTGAGCTGAGAGCAGAGTTACAGGAGACCACGATAAGTGCAGCCCGTGCATACCTGGAGAGAAATCTCCCCGTGCTTGAATTTATAACAGGAGGGGCTACACTTCTTGGGCTGCTCGGGACTATTTCCGGAATGATCAAATCTTTCGGTGCCATTGCTGAAAAGGGCTTAGGAGAACCTACATATGTTGCAAAAGGTATCTCCGAGGCACTTATCACCACAGCCACCGGTTTGACTATCGCCATTCCAGCCTTGGCGATATATGTCATTTTTATGACCCGGGCAGACAGAAAAGCGGTGCAGTTTGAGCCATATGGCAACTCTTTCGTGGATGCCCTGTTAAGAAGCAGAGGGAAAAAGACAGAGTGAACCCTTCAAACGTTTTTCCCTTAGGAGGTGAGAAAGAGTGAATGGGCCAGTAAAGGGTAGAAGGCGT
>DTYK01000269.1 GCA_012961925.1 Candidatus Latescibacterota bacterium | reverse complement strand
TGGATCTCCATATTACCTGTCCCTTTGAATTCTTCAAAGATGACCTCATCCATCCTGCTGCCGGTCTCAACCAGTGCCGTAGCAATTATGGTCAGACTCCCTCCCTCCTCGACGTTTCGAGCGGTCCCGAAGAACCTCTTAGGCCACTGGAGGGCATTGGAATCGATTCCGCCCGAAAGGATCCTCCCGCTATGAGGGATTACGCTGTTGTAAGCACGGGCAAGCCTGGTAATGCTATCCAGAAGGATGACGACGTCATGCCTATATTCAACCAATCTTTTTGCCTTTTCAATCACCATCTTCGACACCTGAACATGCCTTTCAGGTGGCTCGTCAAAGGTGGAGCTGATAACCTCTGCCTTCACCGACCTCTTCATGTCCGTCACCTCTTCCGGACGTTCATCGATCAATAGGACGATCAATGTCGCCTCCGGATGGTTTGTGGTGATGCTGTTGGCGAGCTTCTGTAGGAGCACTGTCTTCCCGGCAAAGGGCGGGGAGACAATCAGGCCTCTTTGCCCCTTACCAATGGGTGCAAGCAAATGCACTATCCTGGTGGAGAAGTCGTTAGGATCGGACTCGAGGTTAAGCCTTTCCTGTGGATGTAATGGCGTTAAGTTATCAAACAGAACCCGCAGTTTAGCAAGCTCCGGATTTTCGAAATTCACTGCCTCCACTTTAAGCAGGGCAAAGTAGCTTTCGTTCTCCTTGGGTGGCCGGATCTGGCCTGACACCGTGTCTCCGGTCCGCAGGCCGAATCGTTTGATCTGTGAACGGGAGACATAGATGTCGTCCGGACTGGGCAGATAGTTATAATCAGGGGAACGGAGGAAGCCATATCCATCATCCAAGATCTCCAGAACCCCCTCACCGAAGAGAAGACCCTCCTTCTGCGCCTGCGCTTCCAGAAGTTTAAAAATTAGCTCCTGTCTTCTTAAGCTGGTGTAATCGGTTATGCTGTGTTCTTCAGCCAGCTTACCAAGTTCAGCAATCGTCTTTGTCTTCAGCTCACCAATATCTAACGGAGGCATTTTTCACACCCTCCCAACAGCGAAATTTAAGCATAGAAGAAAAAAACATGGTGCCTTAGCATCGAGAAAAGGATAATTAGAACACATCCTTAGACCTTGCTGTGACCACCGCCAGCTCTCTCTATCATAAATAGAGAGGCTATTGCGAATGGTCCAAATGAGAAATGGGATTTACGGAAAAAGAGAGGAACTTAAGGCGTAAGAGACTCCAAAACGGTGGGATTTCTATAAGGTATAAAAACCTTTCTAATTTGTCAAGCAATTTCTGAAGATTTATCTACAATCATAATTCCAGATTCGGAAAACACACCGGATGAACACCGAAACGACTGACCTGACTTTAATATAATACCCATTTCAGTAGATCCGGTGTTTTGTTAGTGCTCAATTTTCCGGATTTAGGATAATATCGGAGGCAGGGGGTACCATCGCCAGTTCCCCCCACCTCCGGGTCATCTGATTCAGTCAACCACTTCGAAATCTGCATCGACAGGGCCTTCGCCTTCCTTGCGTTCTTTTTCGGAAGCGGTCCTTTCCCCTTCTGCCTGTTGTGATCCGGCTTGGGTTGAGGTAGCCCGGCTATACGCCTGCGCCGCTGCTTCGTGCCATACCTGATTCAGCGCTTCGGTCGAGGCCTTGATTTCACCGACATCCCTGCCTTTCAGCGCCTCCTTTACACGGCCGATAGCAGCCTCGATCTTCTGCTTTGTTGAGGATTCGAGTCTATCACCCAACTCCCCCAGGTTCTTCTCTGTCTGATATACAAGCTGATCGGCCTGATTCCTGGCATCGGCCTCTTCTCTCTTCCTTCTGTCCTCTTCTGCATGAGCCTGCGCCTCTTTAACCATGCGGTCTATCTCTTGCTCTGTCAGACCACTCGAAGCCTCTATCCTGATGCTCTGCTGCTTCCCTGTTGCCTTGTCCTGGGCAGAGACGTTCAGGATACCGTTGGCATCGATATCGAAGGTTACCTCAATCTGAGGTACGCCTCTGGGCGCCGGCGGAATTCCATCGAGGTGGAATCTACCAATCGTTCTATTGTCTGCTGCCATCTCACGTTCACCCTGTAGAACGTGGATCTCGACGGACGTCTGACCATCGGCCGCGGTTGAGAAGATCTCGCTCTTTCTCGTCGGGATCGTTGTATTTCTCTCTATCAACTTGGTGAAGACCCCGCCAAGCGTCTCAACCCCCAACGAGAGCGGTGTTACATCAAGAAGGAGAACATCCTTGATGTCGCCTGTAAGTACCCCAGCCTGTATAGCAGCGCCAACAGCCACCACTTCGTCCGGATTGACACCCTTATGGGGTTCCTTACCAAACAGCTCACGCACGGTCTGCTGGACCTTTGGCATCCTGGTCTGCCCTCCAACCAGAATCACCTCATCTATGTCAGACGGGGATAATCCGGCATCCTTAAGGGCCAACCTGCAGGGCTCTCTGGTCTTCTCAATCAGATCATCCACCAACTGTTCCAGCTTGGCCCGTGTTAAGGTGATGTTGAGGTGCTTCGGACCGTTCTGATCGGCAGTTATAAAGGGCAGGTTGATCTCCGTCTGCATCGAGGACGAAAGCTCGCATTTTGCCTTTTCTGCCGCCTCCTTCAGGCGTTGAAGGGCCATAGGGTCCTTTCTGATGTCTATACCCTCCTGTTTGATGAACTCCTCTGCTAACCAGTTGATGATCCTTTCGTCAAAATCATCACCACCAAGGTGAGTGTCGCCATTGGTCGAAAGAACCTCAAAGACACCCTCTCCTATCTCAAGGATAGAGATATCAAAGGTGCCTCCGCCAAGGTCATAGACGGCGATCTTTTCGTCCTTTTTCTTATCGAGTCCATAGGCCAAAGAAGCTGCAGTAGGCTCATTGATAATCCTCAGCACCTCCAGACCGGCAATCCTGCCTGCATCCTTCGTGGCCTGGCGCTGGCTGTCATTGAAATAAGCAGGGACAGTGATCACAGCCTGGGTTACCTTTTCGCCAATATAGTCCTCTGCAGTCTGTTTCATCTTCTGTAAAATCATTGCAGAGATCTCAGGAGGAGAATATTGTTTACCATCGATCTCCACCATAGCCAAGTCATTTCTACCCCTGATCACTTTGAAGGGCACCTCTTTCATCTCCCGTCCGACTTCGCCATATCTTCGTCCCATGAAGCGTTTGATGGAGTAGATGGTCTTGTTCGGGTTGGTTATCGCCTGCCTCTTAGCCGGGCCACCAACAAGCCTCTCCCCAGTTTTGGAAAAAGAGACCACGGAAGGCGTTGTACGGTTCCCCTCGGCATTCGCGATCACTACCGGATCCTTCCCCTCCATCACGGCAACACATGAGTTAGTAGTCCCTAAATCGATCCCAATCACCTTCGCCATGTATATCACCTCCAATCTCTCTATCTCAAAAGATCCCTTGCTCGTCTTGGATACTTTTTGAGCCTCGGGCCGGTAAATGCGAACTTGCCAGCCCGAGGCCGTTCATTGCCGAGCATCTCGGAGAGGAGACTGATCGATAATCCATAATCCCCTCTTGTAATATTCTTTGGAAGGGGAGCCCCCTGTTATTTAACCTCTACGGGTATCTGCCTGGTCTTTGCCTCATCTGCTTTCGGCAGATGGATGGTGAGTACACCGTCCTTGAAAGTCGCTTTCACCCTATCCGACTCTATCTTTGTCGGCAAGGTGAAGGATCGATGGAACGATCCATAGCTCCTTTCAATACGATGGTAATTCCTCTTTTTGGTTTCTTTCTCCTGCTTCTTCTCGCCGCTGAAAGTGAGCACGTTGTCCTCAACGTTGACCTTTATGTCCTCGCGGTCGATTCCAGGTAACTCGGCCGAGACAATGATCTCGTCATCTGTCTCCGACACGTCTACCCGGGGACTCCACGTTCCAGCGGCCGGATAGCCCAGCTCAGAAGTTGACATAAGGTCGTCAAAGAGCCGGTCTAGCTCCTCCCGGATATCGAGAAAACCGCGCATCGGTCTCCATCTTGCAAGCAGCGTCATCTTTTACACCCCCCTTCATCTAAGGATCTCCGGTCGGCTCCCCTTCCAATAGTCTACCGTTATACTCGCAAACCCCTTATCCCGTTAACCACCCCGCAAGGAGCCTTCGTACGCCCGAAAGTCACATGGCCACTCAGGCAACCTGAAGAGCCCCACGCCACCAACAACAAACCTGGCAGCGCCAATATAGCAACTTCACTCAACATATCAGGCGTACGAACCTAAAGACCTGATCAATATCGTCAAACTCCCTACCAACCTCCCCCGCCACCTTCAAATCAGAAGCAATATCCATGCCTAAATACTTACCGACGATGATAAGGCCTTCAGCCTTGGGGTTTTTGAGGTATTGGATATCCATTATGACCAGAATAAAACGGATATACTACGCCAGATAGCCAAGGATGAATCTGCCAATCTGTCTCGGTTATGCCATATCGACATTTGACTTCCAATGTCATACTGCCAATTTCCCTCCGATATGGCAGGTAGGTCAGGAGAAAGGGCAGCATAGCGGTGAGTTTTTAAGGTGGGGCAATTCAGGGGATATGTACAGTAAATTCAAGGAAGATAGGGGGTAGCTTTAAAAAGGACACTCCACAAAACCCGGTCTTTTGAGAGTAGGAGTGCAAACCTCTCATCGTCCTCTGTCTCCTGGCTAAGCCCATCTCTTTGAAGGGAGGCCGTTCATATTCGGGCTAAGAAAGGGTTTGCCTGCCGCTCCCGGCCTATGGTTGTTATCTCCCCGTGGCCTGGATAAACGGTCACGCTGTCGTCAAGGTACAGGAGTTTCGTGCAGATTGAATTCACCAGTACGGCCATTGAGCTACCTGGGAAGTCCGTCCTTCCGACGCTATCCTTGAACAGGAGATCTCCTGAGAACACGGCCCTTTCTGGTATGAGTATACTGACGCTGCCAGGTGTATGTCCCGGCGTGAAGAGGACCTTAAAAGTTAGTGTACCTACTTCAATGACATCACCTTCTTCGAGCAGACGATCGGGGCCAGGTGAGACCACCGGTGACAGGAACAGGGATGAGAGGTTCGCCACAGGGTCAGATAGCATCTTTGCATCCAGCCGGTGGATGAGGAGTTCTGCCCCTGTCCCGTCTTTTATGAGGCGATTGGCGCCTATATGGTCACAATGGCCGTGAGTATTGATGATTTTGCTAACTGTAAGGCCTCTCTCGTGAATCGCCCGTAAGATACCGGAACCAGAGGCTCCTGGATCAATAACCACTGCTTCTCTGCTCTCCTGGCATCCGACCAGATAGCAATTTGTCTCAAAATCTCCGACTACTATCCTTTCGACGATCACCGAATTCCTCCGGAAGATCGAAGCCCCTGAGATATGATCGTCTCTAAGCTCCTAAACCATATACGAACTTGTCCAATTTTTTCTTAAGGATACTTGCCTCATTAATCAGGATCTCAGGAGGGAGATCCTTGTTCTTGATCATCTGCTCAAGACGCTCAAGCCCTTTTAGCAGCGATTCTCTTCTGTCTTTATCACTATCTCGATCAGGCGCATGTTTCCCAAATAGCTCAATAGCGTCGGGGATTACGCCTTTTCCGAGGGCTTTCTGCAGTACCCTGTTCATTATCTCCTTCAGTCTGGATGCCTTCAATTCATCAAAGTAGCCCTGGACAATCAATGCCGAGAGGTGCTGAAGGACTCCGGCAACTACCAGACTCCTGTTCATCTGTTCCAGGGAGATGCCCTCCCCCCTCTCTGCAATGGTTACCGCATAAAGTTCGGCCAGATCCCCGGAAAGGGTGAACTCAACCTTAAAGGCCTTTTTCATATCGGATCACCCCTTTACCATAGTTCAAATCTCTCACCGATCCCTACATAGCTCCAAGGTTCAGTCTTACAAACTCCTCCAGATCCTATCTTGGGCATGCCATCCCTGCACCCGTGGCACAGGGTTAATATTCCCAACCGACCGATACGAAAATCATTTTCACGGGATCTTGTCCCCTGATATTACATCTTTTCAATTGGAATACGCTTTGCTTCGCCTTGAATGACCACTATAATCACCCTTGTAAATCCATTGCGCCTGACTTCATGAGACAATATTCCGGCACAGGGCATTCTTCACACTTCGGATCACGGGCCTTGCAGATCCCTCTGCCGAAGGCCAAGAGGTTAAGGTGGAAGGGGTATGCCTTTCCTTCCGGCACAAGCCCCCCCAAGATCCTGTGAGCCTTATCCGGTGGAGTCTTGGGCGGTACAAGACCCAACCTCTCAGAGACCCTGAGGATATGGGTATCAACCGGGAAGACATCTCTGCCGCATGCGAAGCAGAGCACCACACTCATGGTCTTGATGCCGATACCCTTCAGTCTACAAAAGGTATCGATAACATCCTGCGGATCCATATCACATATGAAATCGAGGTTGAGCCTGCCATGGGTCTTCTTGATCCACAGGAGTATGTCTTTAATCCTTCGAGCCTTTTGATCGGCAAGGCCACCGATACGGATGGTGTCAGCGATCTGGTCCGTCTCGGCGCTTAATACATCATCCCAGGTTGGAAACCTTCCCCTGAGTGCCTGATAGGCCCTGCCGCTATTCCTGTCACTGGTATTCTGGGACAAAATTGCCCCTATAAGCACATTAAGGGGATCCTTCCTTGCTTCCCTTTGTGGAACCCCAAATTTCGCCTCCAGGGCCTCGATAATACTTTCAACCTTTGCTCTCAGATCCAAGGCCTTTCAGGTTTGCCCCCTCAAATTCAAGGAGCGCCCTTTTCCACTCTATCCCCGAGTTGAAGCCTTCAAGAGTACCATTTGCTCCTACCACACGGTGGCAGGGTATGAGGACCGGAAACGGGTTTTTTGCCAGGGCACCGCCCACAGCTCGGGCAGCCTTTGGACAACCGACCCTTTGGGCCACCCACTTATAGGTCCTCACCTCTCCATAAGGGATGTTGCGTGTCACCAGCCACACTTTCCGTTGGAAATCTGTAAAACCCGTTGTGTCGAGATGTAAGGAGAAGTCCACTGCCTCTCCGGAAAAGTAGTCGATCAAATCTCGGACCAGTTCGGCTGCCTCTTCGACAGCTCCCATAACCACCGGTATTACAAATCTTGGATCAGGATTGAAGACCCCAAGATGGATTGCCCTCAGTCTCCCCTGAACCCACTCTGCTGAGACTACGCCAAATCGGGTTTTAAGACGTATTACCCTCTTTTCCTTATTGCTTGCCTTTTGGATCAATCCGATTCAACCCAGATTCGGTGTTTTTAGTGTTCAATTTTCCGGATTTAGGTTCAAGTTGTTCTTTAATGGTCCGGGCAATAGTGGGGCCGATCCCTTCAACGGCAGCGATCTCCTCCACGCTGGCCTCGGCGATCGCTTTCACTGACCCAAATCTCCTCAGAAGGATCATCTTACGCACCTGACCGATTCCAGGGATTCGATCAAGCACCGAAAGGGAGGCCCTTTTACCCCT